>JAZSGR010000170.1:0-13475 GCA_045532825.1 Victivallaceae bacterium
GCCGGACAGAAAGCGAAAGCTTGCCGTCTTTGTCATGCTATTCTGTGCCGTGACACGGAGCGGATAAATTTCCATCAATCAAAACCACCGGCCGGGCCGGTGGTTTTGATTTTTACAGAAACAGCTTTTTTTATTCTTCAGCCTGTTTCTCTGCCTGATGTTTGGCGATGATCTCCGAAGCCACATTGCCCGGAACCTGTTCGTAGCGGGCAAGCTCCATTTCAAACGATCCGCGTCCCTGCGTGATACTGCGGAGTTCGGTCGCATACTTGTGCATTTCTGCCATCGGGACCTCCGCCTGTACGATCTGCAGACCCTCTTCCATTTCCATACCAAGCACTCTGCCGCGGCGGTGGTTGAGGTCGCCGGTGATGTCTCCGAGATAGGAGTCCGGAATGTGGATCGAAACTTTCATGATCGGCTCAAGCAGGATCGGTTTCGCCTGGGCGATAGCTTCGCGGAATGCCATCCTGCCGGCGATCTTGAACGCCATTTCGTTGGAGTCCACCGGATGATACTTGCCGTCGTAAACCGCGACCCGGATGCGTTCCATGGTGCAGCCGACCAGCGGTCCGGATGCCATGACCTCATTCACGCCTTTTTCCACCGCCGGAATGAAGTTTTTCGGAATATTGCCGCCGACCACTTCGTTGGCAAACTCAAATCCGGCTTCGTTGTAGGAGATCTTGAGATAGACTTCGGCAAACTGTCCGGCTCCTCCGGTCTGTTTCTTGTGGCGGTAGTGTCCCTCGCCGGAAGACGTGATCGTTTCACGGTACGGCACCTTCGGAGTGGAAAGCACCGCTTCCACTTTGTACTGATCTTTCAAACGGTTCGCCGTGATTGCCAGATGCTGGTCGCCCATGCCGGAAAGCAGCACTTCGTGCGTCTCATCGTTGCGGGTGAGGCTGATCGTGGGATCGCACTCGATGATCTTGCGCAGTCCGGAGGCGATCTTTTCATCATCTCCGCTCTTTGACGCCGTGACCGCATAGGACATCACCGGTTTCGGGAAGTTGATGCGCGGCAGGGTTTTGACTTCACTGCCGCCGGCAAGCGTGTCTCCGACGTGGGTATCTTTGAGCTTGGCGACCGCAAAAATCGTTCCCGGACCGGCTTCGGAAATGGAAGTCTGCTGTTTGCCGTTGATAAGAAGCAGCTGACCGAGACGTTCTTTGCAGTTTTTACTTACGTTCCAGACATCGGTATCCGGCTTGAATGTTCCGGAAACCGTGCGGATGAACGCAAGCTGACCGCTGAACGGATCATTGATGCTGCGGAAAACGATACCGAAAGGCTCACCGTCGTCACTCACACTTGACGGACCTCCGGCAAGCGGGACATATTCAAGCGCATTGGGGAAGATCTCAAGTACAGTATCCATGAATTCCGTCATGCCGATATCTTTCACCGCACTTGCAGCAAAAACCGGAATGGTATTGCCGGCAATGACGCTTTTACGCAGTCCGGTCCTGATCTCTTCATCGGTGAGGGGAGTTCCCTCAAGATAACGCTCCATAACCGCTTCGTCGGTTTCAGCTATGGCATCCAGCCAGAGCTGGCGGCATTCAGCTACATCATCGGCTATGTCTGCCGGAATATCCTTGTCGAAAAGAACATTGACGACTCCGGTGAAATTCGCTTCGGAACCGACGGGCCAGTAAAGCGGGATAACTACATTGGCTCCGTGGTTTTTTCTCATCTGGGTTATGACCGCCTTGAAGTCGGCGCGGTCCTTATCCATGCGGCTCACCAGTCCGAAACGCGGGATCTTGCGTGCTTTGGCGTGTTTCCAGGCTCTGGCGGTTCCGATCTGGGGACCGTCGATGGCGTCCACCAGAACGACTGCGGCATCGGCGGCACGGACGGCGGCAATGTACTGTCCGATAAATTCACCGTATCCGGGGGTATCTACAAAAAAGAACTGATTGTCTTTCCATTTGCAATTTAAAGGGGTGGCATAAATACTTGCCTGACGGGATTGTTCATCTGCCATGTAGTCGCTGACGGTATTCTTCGCATCGATGCTTCCTGCGCGCTGTACAGCTCCGCCCTTGCGCAGAAGATGTTCACAAAAGGTGGTTTTTCCGCTTCCGGCGTGTCCGGCGATGACAAAATTCCTGCAATTTACGGCGTTGGCCATAATTCCCTCCTTTTTTTGTGTGTTGATGAGGTAATTTCAAAACTCCATCAACGGAGGTCAAAAAAACTTTCTGCTCTCACAAAAAACGCTTTCTCAAACCATCCGCGATGATTTTTGAAATCAGCTAAAGGGCGCAAATAACCTTGCGTACACTGTGACTATAGCAGGAAAAAAATAATTTGTCAAGTCTTTTTTTCTTCAAAACACCGTTTTTTTTAGAAAAAATCGCATTTTTCCGGCATTTTTTGCCGTTTTTACTACGTAAACGGATTATTTTCTGCAACAGACAGTTCCGGGAAAACAGAGTGATTTTCCGGAGTTATTTTGAGAACCCGCCCTCACGGAATTTTTCCGGTGAGACCCCATGGACTTTACGGAATGCCCTGAAAAAAGCGGAATAGGAACCGTAATGGCACAATACCGCGATCTCCTTGCAGCTCAGATCAGTCTTGAGCAGCATGGAACATGCTTCTTCCAGCCGCAGTCCGGCGCGGTAATCGCGCAGGGTTATACCGGTCTCCTGACGGAAGGTTTTGGAAAGATGCTCCCGGGAAACGCCGAGTTTTTTCGACAGCATCCTGCCGGATATCGGTTCGTTGAATGAGTGTGAGATCTCATCTTTCACCCCTTTTACCAGACGTTGACCTGAAGTGGCATCTGAGGTTACCGCACCGCACAGCAGCGACATCAGATGCACTACCGCCGCCGCACCCTCCCACGGGGAAAGGTAGAGGGTGGAACCGGCAAATTTACGGTAACTGAACAATTCCGTTTCCAGCTGGCTCTTTTTGCCGGGAGTGAAAAAATATCCGTAATTGCGGTTGATGTCAGCTATCAGTCTTTCGGAGCTTTTATCGGGAAAGTTGATCCAGATGAAACGCCATTTGTGACCGGGGGCACATCTGTAACTTACCAGCGGATCACAGTCACGGTAACAGAACGCGGTTCCGGGAACACAGTTGAACTCCTTACTGCCGACCCGGAATATGCCCATGCCGCCCAGCGTGACAGTGATCTGACCGCCGATCTCCTCCGGGATGCGTGCCGGACAATCCTGCGGCATATAGTAGGAATCCTCTTCGATCTCCTCGGTCACTTTGCCGGGAAAAGGCAGTGAAGCAAGCTGCTGTCCGGATGCAAAACGCATGCTCCACAGGTGTTTGTTTTCAATATCTATCATGATCTTGTTACCTCTGTCAGATAATATGCCACACGATATCACAAAATGCAAACTCCGGAGGTATTGAAAATTCGGGTTTCAAACAGTATAATATCCCCGGATAAGAGTGATCGCAACAGGAATCAGAATAAATGTATTACGGAAAATTCAGTGAAACTTCTCCCGACTCGGTCAAACCGGCAGGTTTTCTCGCCGGATGGCTGGAAAAACAGAACCGCGCTTTATCATCCTGCTACCGGGAGCAGGGGTTCCCTTTTGACACACCGATGTGGAACGGCGGTGTGGGTAAGATCATCCCCGCCTCTATCGTCTACAATGACGAAGCTGCGGAAACTCCTTCGCAGGAGGCATGGTGGCCGTATGAACAGACTGCATATCTGCTCGACGGACTTGTGCGGCTGGGGATCATTGCCGGTGACCGGGAAAAAATCTCTCTCTTTGAAGAAAATTTGAAATTTGTCACCGCCAATCCTGATGAAAACGGTCTGCTCGGTCACGCTTACGGAGCATCGGATTCTGAATGGCCCATGGCTGTGTTTTTCCGCGCTGCTGCTGCATACTGCGAATACAGCGGTGACCAATCTGCAAAAGAGGCCTTCATCAACCATTACCGGAATCTGACAACTGAAAAACTTGCAAAGGGATTCCGCCATATCAACAATATCGAAGGCGTTCTCAAAACATACGGCTGGAGCGGTGATGAGTCGCTGCTCAAAAAGGCTGTTGATGCCTACCGGATGCACGATGAATATTACAAACTGCATACGGAAGATGAATTTGAACTTTACTGGTCCAAACTTACTTCAGGACTTAATTTTGTCATCCACGGTGTGTCGTTCAGCGAATCATTAAAACTGCCGGTGCTGCTCTACCTTTACAGCGGAAAAGAGGAGTTCCTGCAGGGGGCGGAAGAGGCTCTTGCCAGAGTCCTTGCCGCACACTGCCAGATACCCGGACTGCCCTCCGGCAACGAGGATCTTGCCGGACGCGATCCGCTTCAGGGATATGAGACCTGTGTCATAAATGATTTCGTCTGGAGCCTCGGATATTTTCTCATGGCGACCGGAAACGGCAGTTATGCCGACCGTATGGAAAAGATCTTTTACAATGCGTTCCCCGGGTCTCTGCTCAAAGATTTTTCCGCACTGCAATATCTGTCCTCACCCAATCAGGTGATCGCAACTGCCGGCTCAAACCACTCGTTTTTCTACCGGGGATGCGCCACGTTCCGCCAATTCCGCGCCGATCACAGCGCACAGTGCTGTACCGGAAACGTCCACCGCATCATGCCGGACTTCATCATGAGGATGTGGATGCTGGATCAGGAGGGGGCTCCGGCTGCTGTCCTTTACGGTCCGTCGGTGTACAGCGGCAGTTTCAACGGCAGAAAGTACACGATCACTTCCGCAACGGAGTATCCGGTTTCAGAAAACATCGTGTTCAAATTTGAGTGTCAGGATGAAATCTGCATGCCGTTTTCCTTCCGCATCCCGGGGTGGTGCAAGGCACCGGCGGTCAAGATCAACGGAACTGTCACCGGTATTCCGGAGACCTGCCGGGGATTTGCAAAGATCAGCCGGGTGTGGCGCAGCGGCGATACTCTGGAACTCATCCTGCCCATGGGAGCCGTTCGCGTGACCGACCGTTACTGGGCGCATTATGAATACGGTCCTCTGGTGTTCGCTCTGCCGGTGGAGTCATCTGTCACCAGAGAGTATGACTCACCTTTTGCGCCGTGTGCAGTTGAACCGCTGTCACCGTGGAATTACGGCGTTTCCGCCGATGCCCGGGTTGAGGTCATCCGCAATGCCGGAGGCAGTCTTTTCAGCATGGAGCCGCCTTTGAAAATGGTGGTTGAGGCGCAGAAAGTTACCAATTTTGATGCTCTGGAACTGGGCAGATATACTCCTGAAGTTCCGCTGTTCCACGAACCGTACGGAGCAAAAGAAAAAATCACTCTGGTGCCTTACGCTTCAACTCTGCTGCGGATCACCGCTTTTCCCGATAACGTCAGAAGAAAAGCTCTCAACTGTCATCAGGTGCTGGCTTCACCGGTTTATCCGTACAACTTCACTGTTCCGGTATCAGAACAGAAGTTTCTGCCGGAACTCATTCCGGCGGAGCAGTGCCTTGCCATGTGCAGCGAAGTGGTTCCGGAGAGGTCTGGATATTGTGATCTTTTCAAAGCTTTTCCGCAGGCGGAAAACTCTGCGGCATACTTGTTTTTCCGTTTCTATTCAGAATGTGACCGCGAAGCGTATTTCGCACTCAGTGTTTCTTCCGGCGGGGAATTTTTCTTCGGAGGAAAGAAGATCTGCGTGATCGAACCGGTTTCCGATGCCGAATATATCGCTCCGGAGATCGTAAAAGCCGATCTGAAACGCGGATACAATATTCTGGTTGCAAAATGTGTTATCGGTCAGATCCCCATGCAGTACCGCAGAGTGTGGGGTGCCAGGGTTCAGGCTTTTTACATTTGAGGTGAAAAATGAAACATCCGGAGAAAAAAACTGCCCGTTCCATCGATACGCCCGGACGCAGTTGCAATTTCACTGACATGGTTTACAGCGGCAGATCCGACGATCCGCAGGCTTTGCTGAAAAAAGTCTTTTCTTCAGAAAAGGATTTTCATCCGGCCGCCCCGGAATACCGGCTGTTCTGCGGAGAAATGCACTGTCACAGCAATATCTCAGATGCTTACAGCCATGTGGATATCGACAGTTGTTTCCGCAGCATCAGGGATACCGCCCGTTTTGACTTCGGCACTGTTACCGATCACGACCACGGCGGAGTCGGCAGCGCAGAACTCTGGGATGAGGGAAAATGGGATGTCATAAAAAGCAAAACTTCACAGTATTATCAACCCGGAAAATTCACAACTCTGCTCGCTTATGAACGGGATTCTTATCCGTTCTTCAACAACATGGTGGTGTATTACCGTGACGCAGACGGTGAACTTTTCAGGGGAGAGCGCGATGGTGAACTTACTTCTGAACAGCTGCGCCGGATGTTTGCCCGCAAAGATATCCTCATAGTGCCGCACGACTCCTACTGCCTTTCCGCCGGATGTGACTTTTCCACCATGGATCCGGAGTTTTTCCCGCCGCTTATGGAAATTTACAGCTGTTCGGATTGTGCGGAATACTTCGATCATCCGCTGCACAAGGATTCCTGGGTGCGCGGCGGTTCATGGCACGATGCCTTGAAGCGGGGCGCGAAAACCGGAGTCATCGGCGGATCAGATGACCACGTCGGAACTCCCGGACAGGATCATCTGGATAAACCTTACCCGTTCTGTTACCGCGGAGTCACCGGAGTCTGGGCAGAGGAAAATACCCGCAGCGGGATATTCGATGCCCTGCGCGCCCGGCGGTGTTACGCATTCATGGGCAACAGCAGGATATATCTCGATTTCCGCATAAACGGTCACTGGATGGGGGAGGAATTTTCCATTTCCCCCGGTGAGGAAAAAAATATCTGGATCGACATCCGGGGTGAGGAAAAAATCAAAAAGGTGACTCTGGTCAAAAACTGTCAGGATCATGTGATACTTTACGGCAGAGGAACTCAAATGATCTTTGATTACCGCCAGGAGCAGGCATGCGACTGCTATTATGTGCGGGGAGAAACTGAAAACGGACGTTTCTGCTGGAGCAGTCCGATATGGATAAATGGAACACCTGCGGAGAAAGTAAAATGAGTTTATCAAATCTGCTTGCCAATTTCGCCGAACCCGCGGCAGAGTTCCGCGGCGCACCGTTCTGGGCGTGGAACGCCGGACTGGAACCGGAAAAACTGCGTTCCCAGATACGCAATATGAAAGATATGGGAATGGGCGGATTTTTCATGCATTCCCGGGTCGGACTTGCCACAACTTATCTCGGTAAAGAGTGGTTCGACTGCATCCGGGTATGTATAGAAGAAGCCGGAAAACTCGGAATGTCAGCGTGGCTCTACGATGAGGACCGCTGGCCCTCCGGTGCCGCAGGCGGGATCGTTACCGCCGATGACCGCTTCAAAATGAAACAGCTTTACATGGAACGCGGCAAGATCACCTCTGCCGGTGAACAGCTCGCCCTTTATGCTGCAAGGTTCGACAATGACAAAGTGCTGGAATACCGCAGGGTCGCTGCTCCGGATGAAGCACTTCCGGGAGAAGAACTCATACGCTGCTATTATGACTTTGCCGCACGTTCAGGAGCGTTCAACGGTGAAACTTATCTGGATACTCTCAACAAAGAGGCTGCGGCAAAGTTCATCGAAGTCACCCACGAAGCGTATTACCGGGAATTTGAAAAATATTTCGGCAGAGAGGTCCCCGGCATTTTCACCGATGAACCGTGTTACTGGCTGCCGTATCAGGGCGAGGTCAACCTGCCGTGGACCTGCGGATTTGAAAAACTTTTTCTGGAAAAATACCGCTATGACATCTGTGACTTTCTGCCGGAACTTTATTTCAGTTGTAAAGAAAAGGTTTCCAAAGTACGTTATCACTATTACGGACTGCTTACCGGACTTTTTGTGGATGCTTTCGCCCGTCAGACCGGTCAGTGGTGCAGCGATCACAACGCCGCGCTGACCGGACATGTCCTCTGGGAGGATGATCTTGACGGACACACTTCATGCGTCGGTAATGCCATGCGTTTTTATGAACACATGCAGATACCCGGTATCGATCTGCTTACCGAACACTGGCTGACTCCTGCCACGGCAAAACAATGCACTTCCGTGGCGCGTCAGCTGGGCAGAAAAAGACGTTTGAGTGAAATGTACGGCTGCACCGGATGGGATTTCCCGCTTGCCGGACACAAAGCTCTCGGCGACTGGCAGTATGCCATGGGGATAAATTTCCGCTGTCATCACCTTTACTGGTACTCCATGGAGGCGGAGGCAAAGCGGGATTATCCGGCAACGATCTCCGGACATTCACCGTGGCATACGGTGTACTCAAAACTTGAAGATCATTTTGCCAGACTCGGCAGTGTGCTTGCCGAAGGTGAGGAGATCAGGGATATTCTGGTCATCCATCCCATGGAGTCGGCATGGTGCATCAAATACCGTATGAGCAAAGATATGGCTCCGGAGATGAAAAAACTCAATGAAGAGTTCATCACCCTTGCCAATACCCTGCTCGCGGAAAATCTCGATTTTGATTACGGCGATGAAGAACTTCTGGCGCGTTACGCTTCCTGCGAAGGGACCCGGCTCCGCGTCGGTAAAGCGGTTTACAAGGCGGTGGTGATACCTGAACTTGAAACCATCCGCTCATCCACGCTCAAGCTGCTGAAGGAATTTGCCGCAAACGGCGGAAAAGTGCTGTGTTTTGAACATGTTCCACAGCATGTGGATGCTGAACGTGTTGAAAATGCAGAAGAACTTTTTGCCGGATTTGAAAAGTGTTCGATGCAGACTGCGGCATCTGAACTTGCCGTTTTCCGCCGGGTCTCCATGACGATCCCCGATGGCAGACAGGCGGAATCACTGCTTTATCATTATTCATCCGACGGTGAAAATCCGGTGCTTTTCGTCTGCAATACCTCTGTCGGATTTTCCGCCGACTGCATGACTTTGCCGATGGTCCGTGACCGCCGCACTGCATATCCGGCGGTACGCATCGCCGTAAGTGCGCCTGCCGGAAAACACTTGTACGAGCTTGATACTTTTGAAGGAACGGTCAAAAAAGTACAGTTCTCTTTTGAAAACGGACAATATATTTTTGACAGTTCATTCGATGTACTTGCCTCAAGACTGTTTCTCTTTTCATCGCAGGAGCTGCCGCAGGCAGCAGATCCGGGATCGCCGCAGGAAACCTCAAGGCAGATCACTCTGGAGCAGGCTTCGTTGCAGATCGTACGCGATGAACCCAATGTGCTGATCCTGGATCATGCAGACATCACTGTTGACGGAAAAGAGTTTGCCCGGAACTTTTTTATTCTGAAAGCTGATGACAGACTGCGGAAACTGCTGGGAGCTTCGCCGCGCGGCGGAGCCATGCTGCAGCCTTACATGACGGCAGGTGCCGGACCGGAAAAGTGTCTTGATCTCAAACTTGATTTCCACTTTGAATGTACCGTCATTCCGGAAAAACCGTGCCGTCTGGTGATCGAAAGACCGGAGCTTTACCGGATCTTCCTCAATGGTACTGAACTGTCATCCGCTCCGGATGGCTTCTGGACCGCTCCTGAACTGCAGACGATCGAAATACCTTCTGACAGATTGAATACCGGAAAAAATATCCTGACTTGCCGTACGCAGTATCACGAATATCTGCCGGGGCTGGAAAGTTTGTTCATTCTGGGAGAGTTTTCCGTAAAAGACAACACCATGTACGGAACGGTATCAACTCTTGAGTACGGCGACTGGTGCCGTCAGGGATTTCCATGGTACGGCGGAAACATGAGTTATATTCTGCCGCTTGACAAAGTGCCGGCAGACGCTTCTTCTCTGGAAATACCGGAGTGGCGGGGCGCGGCACTGGGAATAAGTATCAATGGAGGTGAGGAAAAGCTGTTTTTCACTCCCCCGTACCGTATGCCGCTTGACGGTCTGCTTAAACGCGACGGCAGCGATCATGCCACGGTGAAAATATACGGGCACAGACGCAATGTGTTCGGACCGTTTTACGGCAGGGATCAATGGCCGTCATGGACCGGTCCGGCTGCATTCAAGGTTCAGGAGATCTCTGTAAGGCAGAGCGTGCCGTGCGGCATGCTGCAGAACGCAGTGATAAACTGCCGTTGAAAAATATCCGCCGCCCCGGTCAGCGGAGTGCGGCGGGGATCCAGAGGGTATAGTCCACGCCCATGTACTGGAAAGTGAATACTTTCACGTAGAACGGGTGATAAAACTCCGCTGATGACAGCACTGCGGGAAAATTACGGTTGACGTATTCCAGCACTTTTGCCTGATAATCAGGATAAACTGTATTTCCCCAGTTAACGAACATCGGATGTTTGAATTCAGGACAGGACGGCAGCAGTACCGACCAGATACCGTCGGCAGTGTGATTGAAAACTCCGCGTTTTTTCAGATGTTCCGGCAGATTTCTGTTGATATCCGAAGCAACAGTGCAGATATATCTTTCACCTGCTCCGTGACGGATATAACGTACTCCGGCAAGATCCTCCGCCTGACGGATGAAGAATTCGGAAACCCTGAACAATCCGCCGTACATCCGTATACCGCCGCCCCAGAGCAGCGGCAGGAGCAGCAGAGAAATGTAAAACACCTTTCTTATGCGGTCGAAAGTCTGGCTCTCTGCGATCTTGCGGAGCAAAAGAGCATAAGCTCCGAACATCGGCAGCGCACCCCAGTACAGATGACGCACACACGGAACCGGATAATACTGGTGATAAGATGCCAATCCGCAAAGCAGCACCGTTATCAGCGGCAGCTGCTTTTTCAATGATCCCGGATCACGGAAAGATCTGCAGCAGACTGAAATCAGTGATCCGGCCGCCGCAAGGGGAATCAATATAAAAATGTAATTGATCGATTCTTCATGCGGCAGAAATGCCGATAACAGCCGGGAAAAAGATCCGCTGCCGCCGCGCTCCCAGGCGAATTTGCTGATGAAGGAAAAGTTTTGAAGCAGATAATCATGCCAGGCGTTTCCTGAAGTGATATACAATGCATATGCAGCTGCGATGCATCCGGCTCCGGCAAAGACCGCAGCAATATCCGTTTTGAACTTTTTCAGATCCCGATGACCGTACAGCGCAATAAGCAGTGTCAGGGATTGAGCCGTCAGCATGACCGCACCGCATGGCCAGCGGAAACCGAAGGCAAGCATGGATGATACACCGGCAAGGCACAGAAAAATCTTTTTACCCCTCTCCTCCGCCAGCAGCATGAGTTCAGTTCCAAGCAGCATGCAGAACAAAGCATATACGCTTGACCAGATGTGGAACGTGACTACCAGATACGGGGCAAGTACAAAAAACATCACTGCATTGAGTATGCGGTACGGCAGGGAGAGAAAACGTCTCCAGATAAGATCGTTCAGTATCACGATCGCGGCATAGAAGAGTGCTGTGCCGAGTTTCAGCACGGCAAGCTCCATCCCGAATACCTTCAGCATTGCTCCCTGGAGCAGCGGTGACAGTATCCCGTACTGGCAGAAAGTCTCCCTGAACAGCCATTTTCCTGCGGCAATATCCGCAGCGGTCTTGAACATGATCCCGTCATGATGCAGATCCATACCGAGAAGCGAAAATGCTCCGGTCCACACAAAGGTGAACGCTGCCAGCAGGATATAACAGAATTTCTCGCGACGGGAAATATACACGTTCACTCCTTTATCAGCCGGTCACCGGTGGCAAAACCGTTTATGGTCGCATGAGCAACAAGTTTGCCTTCATCATTGAATACATCGACACTGAATAAGCCGGTGCGCTTGCCGCGGTTGAGCTGCGTAGCCTCCGCCCGGAGTTTTTTGCCGGTACCCGGACGGATATAGGTGATATTGCCGCCCATGGCGATCATGCCGTCATTTCCGGAATTTGAAGCTCCGGCAGCGGTGGTGTCGCACAGGGTGAAAATAGCTCCGCCCTGGACGACCCCGCGGGAATTGAGACTTTCCGGCGTGATCGTAAGCTCCCCTTCCGCATATCCCGGTTCGACTCTGGTCAGCCGGATATTGTTCACTGAAGCAAAAGTGTCATAGGTATTGATGTGATCTTTGATACGTCCGCAATCCATAAAGAATGATCCTCCTCAAAATCAGTCTTTGAAAATGAAATAAACAGCTCCGAGCATGCACAGTGCCGCCCAGAGAAAATTCAGTTTGACCGGTTCACGCATGTAAAACAATGAAAACGGTACAAATACCGAAAGTGCGATGACCTCCTGCATGATCTTGAGCTGGGCGAGGTCGATGTTTCCGGCGTGTCCGATGCGGTTTGCCGGTACCTGGATGAGATATTCAAAAAATGCGACTCCCCAGCTTGCCACAACAGCGAACAGCAGCGGTTTGTTTCCCAGGGTTTTCAGGTGCCCGTACCAGGCATAAGTCATGAAACAGTTTGAAAGCACCAGCAGTCCGGCAGTCTTCCAGAATGCCGGACTGCAGAAAATATTATTCATTTTTTCTCATACTCCTTCCAGAGCGCGTGCAGTTCGCCGAGATCCCGGCAGGTCACGTGCGGTCTCAAGTTTTCCGGAGTGGTGCTGTAATCGCATCCCGGACTTATATGGCAGCTCCAGGCTCCGGCATTGCGTCCGACCGCGACATCGGTGGCAAGGCGGTCACCGATCATCAGCACTTCAGAGGGTTCTGCTCCGAAACGCGCCGCACCCAGCTGAAGCATGCCCGGATCAGGTTTGCCCAGCACTTTGAGTGTAACTCCTGTTGAGTGTTCGATGCATCTGGTGATTGCTCCACAATCCACCAGCCAGGTCGGCTGATCGGTGGGGCAGAAGACATCCGGATGCGTAGCAAAAGATGGCACTCCCTGCTTCACGAACCAGGATGCACGGCAGAGACGCTCATAGGTGAGATTCCGGTCAAAAGCGATTATCACTGCATCAGGATCATCATCGGTGATCTCAAATCCGGCAGCTTCAAACTCCGGTATGATCGATGCCATTCCCAGCAGAAACAGCTTTTTGAATTGCGGATGATTGCGGTGCAGGTAATCGATGCAGTAAAGTGTTGAGTTGTAGAAATTTTTTTCCGTGACCTCAACTTTCATTCCGGCGAGACGTTTCACGTACTCCTTTATGCTGTAACTGGAGTTGTTGGAGAGAAACGCATATCCGATATTGCGTTCTTCAAGAAAGGCAAGGAACGGTTTGGTGCAGGGGAAAAGCTGCGATCCCTTGTAAATGGTGTCATCCATGTCAAGGAAGACCTGGCGGATATTGGAAAATTCGATCATAACAGTAAAAGTTTGAATGGTTGAAAATTTTTAAAATAATGATAATGTCCGAAATTTTTTGAAAAATTTATATTTTATCCTTATTCAGATATGTTTTTCTCAATTAAAATATATCACACAGCATGTTTTTTTCAAGCTCAAAATACGGTTCTGTCTGCGATCGGTGGATGCAGCGTGGAGCAAGGTCGAGTTTTGAGCCGAGTACGGTGCGGAAGTGTACCTTTGTACACGACCAAACCGGCACAGGCGCAAGGCTCGAGATTGCCCGCGATGC
>JAZSGR010000040.1:0-24670 GCA_045532825.1 Victivallaceae bacterium
TCTGCGCCGCCGAAATTAGCCGTGCGGGTAAAAACAAGCGCAGTCAGTACCCGTGGGTAAAATATCGCGGCGCACCATTTACCCATTACTCTCATAATTCTCATAACTCTCATTATTCTCATTTCATGCGCCGCCCCCACATATTTATCAGGCATGTCCGGCTATACAAAACTTGCGCTGCAGTACCATCAAAGCACCGTACGCTCAAATGTAAAAAAACAGCAGCGCTTAACGCTGCTGTTTTTCTACTTCGCTCCCCGTGAGGGGTATGGCTGTCTTACGCCAGCGATGCAGATAGCACTCTGCGTTGCACGCAGAGCTTATGTTCCGCCGCATTAGAGCGGCGGAAAACGTTCCGCCGTTTGATCACGTCCGGGTAGCACCCGGTGGCAAAAATTTTTATTTTTTTTATTTTTTTACAGGCGGTCGTTGACGATCAGCTCACCTGCATCGGCACGGCGCACCGCCGGAGCAATCTCCTCATCCCCGTAGCGGTCAAGCCACTTGCGGAAAATGGTCTCGGTCTCCAAACCAATACCCATGATGCAGTTTGAACAGAGACTGATACTGTCGATCTTGCCCTCGCGCAACAGCTTGAGAACAGTATCCAGCTGCAGCTGCATCAGCTCCTTCGACAGCGGCTTGCCGGTACAGAAATCCCAGAGATACACTCCGACATTGTATTTTTTCGCCGGCCACTTCTTCGCCACCACATCGATGTGATCCTCAAGCACCTTGAGGTAGAACGGATACCATGTCCAGAATGTGGCAACATCCACCGGCTCACCGTAATTCCAGATCTTGAGCTCCGGAATGGCATCGGTAAGAAGATCATAATCATAGACCACCATCCACATATCCATGGGACGTCCGGCAGCTTCCAGCACCTTCTGCTTCATGGTCTTGAGATCATCAGGTGAAAACAGCTTGCGTCTGCGGTAGAGGAAGTCGTCACAGAACACACCCTTGACATTGGGATATTTTCTGATCTGACGGATGACCTCTTCCATATCAAAGAAGTTATCCTCGTTGCGTCTTACTCCGCCGGAGGGAATGATCGTCCAGACCAGCTCGTCGAGGAATGAAAGTTTTTCAGATTCCTCATCAAAAGGATAAAACGGTCCGTGGATCGTGACATCCATGACCGCATGGGTCAAACCGAGCTGGCGGCATGCCTCCGCAGGATCGATGGTGTTGACTCCGGGAAGGGCATAATGGGGAGTGTGATACGCGCCGGGAACGGCACCGTACATCCAGATACGGTCTCTGAGTTTATCCATTGCAATTTTTCCTTATGTTGAACGGAATATTTTTAAATTATGATTCTTTCAGATTGCATTACTTGTAAAATACTGCATATTTGAAAAAAATAAATATCCCGGACTGCAAAAAAAATGTCCATTTCTGCTTATTTGCAGAAATGGACATCAAAAAGCGTGTAAAATACGTTTTTTATCACTCGATCGGACGACCGCCCTCATCCATGTTTTTACCGGATCTTCCGAGTCTGGCGGCGTCGAAACGTCCGCGGAGCTTTTCCGGACTCCATTCCGGAGCCGGAGCATATTCTCCGCCTGCCAGATATTCCATGATGACACGCTTCATGTAAGCGCAGGCAGGATCATCGCTTTCCAGATTGAAGCCGCAGACCATCAGCCTGCCGCTGCCGACGGCAAATTCCGACAGCATGGACTTGTGTTTCACCATTTTGAATGACGGTATCAGACTGAATACCGGTGAAAACTCCGGCATATCTTTGTCGTACACCAGCGAACAGCTGCCGCGCATCAGCGGCAGGAACTGCCAGTTCATGTAACCGTTCTGCGGGAACTTCTCCCATAACGGATGCGGATGCATCAACGCTCCGCAGTGTCCCATCACCCTGCCGGAAGTGCAGGTGCGGTACAACTCATGCATCATCTCACCCGGGAAGTTGCCGGTCAGCAGCACACTGCCGCCGTCAGCCATGAATTCCACCAGTTCCGCAGTAAGTTTCGATGCAGTCCTGACCTTCGCAGAATCAGCATATCCGCCAGCCGGGAAAACCCAGAAACTCCAGAAGTTCTCCCAATTTCTGCCGTTGCCGGTAAGGGAGACCCGCAATACATATTCCGTTCCCCTGCTGCAGTCGGGCAGCTCAAAGGATACCTCTCCCACCGGAATGATGTTTCCCGGCATAAGATCCTTTACCGTACCGCCGCCTGCGGCAACGGCTTTGCCGGAAAGATCTTCAAAACTCCACCTGAATTCCGCTTCAGCAAGTTTCTCTTCCTCGTAACAGACAAACTCCACCGTTTCGCGGAACGTGCTTCCGGCAGAACGGGTGCGGCGGTTGAATGCATTGCAGACGAGGATGCTCTCTCCGCAGTAACGGCGGACATCTTCGATCGTCTCTCCGAATTTCTCCTCATAAAATTCATTGAGGATACCGCAGGGATAACCGATCAGATGCCAGTGGGTATCGATACCGCCCAGATAATCGAATCCGGCAGCATTGCGCAGACTGCGCAGGTTTTCCACCAGCTGCTTGCGGCAGGCGGAAATGAAAAGCGAATTCTTTTCATAATACAGCCGGGCATTTTCGTAAACACCGTGTTTTTTCATGTGTTCACGCGCGGCTTTGAACATATCCGTACCGATGAAAGTCCCCTCGTAACGCTCCTCAAGCGAGAAGTCAAGGTAGCCGCCCAGGATCCCGGATTCGTGCAGCAGACACGGACGCTCGTAAACCGCCAGACGCGCCTCGACCGGCTCCCTGCCGGTGAAGGTATCGTGACGGTAACTGAAATCACCTCCGCAGGCACCGAAACAGTCGGCAAGTTTCTGCACCCGGTAAAAACGCGCAGGATCATATTCCAGCGGCTCATGGATGACCGTTCTGCCGGGAGTGAATTCGTATTCGATACCGCGCATCGCCTCCTGGGGATCGAACAACATCCCCGGAGCCATCTTCTTCATCATCTTCACCAGTCTCTGGATACGGATGATCGCCACCTCGTCAATGATCTTTTCATTGCCTTCACAGAGGATCACCGCACAGGTGTGACGGCGCGCCAGACGCAGGATCGCTTCGGCTTCATCAAAACTCCAGACCGAAGGAAACTCGAACTGCACCAGATAGCCGAGTTCATCGCAGGCTTCAAAAAACGGTTCAGGCGGACACCAGGTGTGACAGCGGATGAAGTTGAATCCGGCAGCACGCAGCTTACCCAGATCACGCAGATATTTTTCTTTGTCAAAGTGCGGATTGGTGGTCTCGGCAAAGTAACAGTGTTCGGTAAGTCCGCGCAGGAAAGTTGGAATACCATTGAGTTTGAAATGCATCCCGTCACGCACAAGTTTTCTTGCACCCCAGCGGAAAGAGGCTTTATCGGTAACGGTGTCTGCGCTCCGCAGAACCAATTCCACATCGCAGAGTTCAGGAGACCTGTCGCTCCACATGACCGGAGGAACAGCTGATTCAAATTCGACATACTCATCAACGTCAACTTTTCCGGAATCAACAACCACTCCACGGTAAGACATCTTCCACTCAAGAACGGCTTTGCCGCCCCGGGTCTCAATGTGCCACAACGGTTTTTCACCGGCAAAAGAAATGAAGTGATCCACCAGTTCCGCTTCCGGAGTGTATTTCAAACTCACTCCGCCGCCGATACCGCCGCGTTCGGACTGATAACCCTGCGCGGCAAGTCCGCGGTGCTGTCCCGGACGGGTGCCGAACAGCATTCCGCCGTGAGTTTTATCCACCCGGTGATAGGCTCCGCCGTCATCGCGCACGTTGCAGACCACCAGAACCAGTTCGTTTTCTTCTCCCGGTTTGATGAAGTCCTCGATAACAAAACGCGCGGCAGTGGAGTAACCGGTCACTTCTCCGGCAAAATTGCCGTTGCAGTATACACAGCAGCCCCACATGGCGGGACCGACAGTCACCACTGCACAGGTGAAATCTTTTTCTGCGATAAACGTTTTACGGTAGTATCCGGTACCGACCAGAAAACTGCTGGAGGCGTGCGGAGTAAGTGAACGCCCCATGGGGAAATGCGGCTTGCGGTAATCAGGATTGAACCGGGCGGTAAGTCCGAAAAAATCCTCTTCATCGTAAAGTTCATAATGGTCGTCCCAGTAGCCGGGGGTAACCATTCTGCCGGTGTAAAGCTCCGTTGCCGGAAGCTGTGACAACGGCGGAGTGAAACGCTGCGGCGAGTAGAAAAACTCCCACTCCCCGTCAAGTGAAAGAAAAACAGGGTCGTTCATGATATACCGATCGTTTCCTTATATTTATTATTTTTATTTTCCCGATGCTTCATGCATCATATCGCGGAATTCCTCCGGCGACAGTTCAGAAAGATTTTTGCCTTTTCTCGCAAGTTTTTCATTGAACTTTATCGCCGTTTCAGTCATGCGGTCGTGAGTCTCCTCCGAACCGCCGACCAGACAGAAATTATCCCCTTCGGTGACCCGCTTGTGACCGTCTCTATTGTCCAGTCCCACGCCGACCAGCATCGAGGGATCGGAGTTTTTACGTGAGAGTTCCATACTTACTGCTCTTTACGTCCGAGGATATCTTCGATGAAATAGCGGGGTCTGGCACGCACATCAGTGTAAAGTCTGCCGATGTATTCGCCGATGACTCCGATGCCGACCATGTGGATACCGGTGAAGACAAACATCACGGCAAACAGAGTGAATACGCCTCCGTTTGCCCAGGCGTCTCCGTCAGCCCAGCAGAAACGGCGGATGATGATATACAAACTCAAAATAAAACCGCTGAAACCTGCGAGAAGTCCGAAATAGGTGAGCATGCGCAGCGGGACCGTGGTCATGCAGGTCAGAAGATTGAACTGCAGATTGATGAGTTTCCACAGCGAGTATTTGGAGTCCCCCACTTTGCGTGCGGCATGAGCCACCGGGATCTCACAGGTGGTGCGGGCAAAACTGTTGCCCAGAACCGGAATAAAAGTGCTGCGTTCATTACACTGCAGCATGGCATCGACCACAAATCTGCGGTAAGCTCTCAACATGCATCCGTAATCGTTCATCTGCACACCGGTGGCGATACGGGCGACACGGTTCACCACCTTTGAAGCCGCTTTGCGGAACAGAGTGTCGCGGCGGTTCTGGCGGATGGTGCCGACGACATCATTGCCCTGTTCAGCGGCGGCAATGAGATTCGGGATCTCTTCGGGAGGATTCTGGAGATCGGCGTCCAGCGTGATGACCAGATCACCGCGGACCAGGGAAAAGCCAGCCATGATCGCAGAATGCTGACCGTAATTGCGGTTGAGAATGCAGCCGATCACTTCATCAGGTCTTTTTTCCGAAGCGCGGGTGATGATGTCGCGTGACGCATCACGGCTGCCGTCATCGATAAGTATGAATTCAAATTTTTTACCGGTGGCATCAAGTGCCGCCAGAGTCCGGTCGATCAGTTCCTGAAGACAACCTTCCTCATTGTAGACCGGTACGACGACTGATACATAATTTACAGAGTAGTCTTTGTTCATAATAAATTCTCCTGTATTTGGATTATTTACTTTCAATAGTTGATCCCGCCGGTGCGGAAATGAGAGTGTCCAACAGAAATACACGCCATTTTTTTCCATTGCCCGGTTCAGTGTGAGACACTGTTTTATTTATATCAATACCGCAGGACGCAAGTTCACGTCCGAGCGGTTCCAGATCACTTTCTCTGTCGCGGCAGATGATTGCGGTCTTCTTTCCGCTGTTGCGGAGAATAAATCCGCGCAGACCGTTTTCACTTCCCTGCTCCTGCTTTTTCACTGTGACGACCGGTTTCTGCCAGTTCATGTAGAACATGAAGGCAGCACCGGGATCGGTATTGTAAAAACACACACAGCTTTCCGGAACCCCGGCAAGAACTGTTTTCATCCGGCTGACAAAAGGTTTTTCCGTACGGTAGACCGTAAGACTCGGCTGTACCGCTCCGAATATCACGGCGGAAATCACCGCAAAACCGACCGCAAGCGATGCCAGACGGCAGGGAATACCCGTGATACGTTCGATGCGGTTTCCCGGCTTATCATCCAGCATACAGACGATCAGCACCAGCAGACCTCCGAGCGGAACTGCGGCAACTGACAGCGCAGGCGGCAGATGTTTGAACATCATTTTGAATACCGGCAGCATCACCGGCGCGGATAATCCGGCAGCTCCGGCAATTATCACCGGCACCCGGCAGAAAGTTATCACCGTATCCCAATATTTTTCACGACCCTCACTGTAAATCATCGAAGCCGTGAAAATGCAGCAGAACGGGACCAGCGGAAGTATATGATACCAGCGGCGCAGTGCCGAACAGCTGAACATCAGGAAAACCAGCACTATCCCCAGTGCCAGTTCCTTCTGATTTTCGGTAAGCTGTTTCCAACCGGTGACCGCTGCGGCAGCCGCTGCGGCAAAAAACAGAGACCACGGCAGAAGTATGCGCGGAAGATTATAAAGATAACTGTAAAACGGATCACTGTGTCCGGGCGCAGCAAATGCATTGACAAAATTTTCGTGCCATACCATTTCAATACCGCCCGTCATCCGGCTGTCCGGCATCAGCAGCGTCTCCGCCGGAGTCATGACCGAGGCGAGATAGAAAGGAGTGAAATATACGGCAAGTCCGATACATGCTGCGGCAAAATTACCGAACTTCAAGTGCCGGAGCCACCGGTTGTGATGCAGCAGATGCGGAATAAGCATCACCACCGGGACTGCAAACGCAGGTATGCCTTTGGCAAGGGCGCCGCCCATGGCGATCAGATAGAATACCAGATATTTCCAGAACGCAGGTTTTTCCTCCGCACAGTAAAACCATGCGGCTGCCAGCACGGCGGCGGACATATTCGCCATATCTGCTGAAGCAATTCTGCCCCAGAAAATGAATCCGTAACATGAAAGCAGCATCCAGCCGCTCAAAACAGCAGTTTTGTGATCCGCTGTCCGCCTGGCAAGTTCGATCGTACCGAACAATCCGGCAAGGGCGGCTATCGCACTGGGAATACGCACAGCAAGCTCATTTACTCCCAGCAGTTTCGCCCACGGGATAATAAACCAGTAAGACAGCTGCGGCTTGTCGAAATAGATTTTCCAATTGATCGCAGTATGAAGCCAGTCTCCGGTGATAAGCATCTCGCGGGTGATCTCCGCCCAGCGGTCCTCGGATCCCCACAGCGCATTCTTCCCGAGAAACATAAAGAGCACCGTTGCGGCAAATATCCAGAAGATGACGCCTGCAGCTCCGGAACGTCTGGTTTCAAAGTCGTAATCCGGAGTCATTTCAAGCTCCGGCAATGACAGTCTTGATACCGTCGATCACATCATCCACATCACTGTCAAGCATATCCGGGAAAAGCGGCAGGGAACAGATATGATCGCTGTTGTATTCTGTTGCAGGAAGCATACCGGGCTTGAAATTATACGTTTCACGGTAATATTTCTGCAGGTGAGCGCAACGGAAATGCAGTCCGGTACCGATATTCTGTTCTTTGAGTTTCGCCATAAAGGTGTTGCGGTCGATGCGCGGAGTATCCACCCGTACCACAAAAAGATGCCACGCATGGGTAAAATCATAGCCTTCAGGATCTCCGAGCGGCCGGATCTCCGGAACAGCGGCAAGTTTTTTCCGGTAAAGCATCGCAAGTTCACGGCGGCGGGCATTGATCTTTTCCCAACGCTTGAACTGACTGTATCCCAATGCGGCGCAAATATCCGTCAGATTGTATTTGAATCCCGGTTCAAGCACCTCTGCCTGCGGGGAACGTCCGCGGTTCTGACGGTCAAAAGCATCCATGCCGATACCGTGGAACTTCCAGCGGCGGATACGGTCGCAGAGTTCAGGATCATCTGAAACAAACATTCCACCCTCGCCGCAGGTTACGTTCTTGATCGCATGAAAACTGTAGATCGCATGGTTTCCGGTACCGACGTGCCGTCCCTTGTAAAAAGTGCCGACCGCATGCGCGGCATCTTCAACCACCGGAATGTCTCCGGCAACAGCACGGATGCCGTCAATGTCGCACGGAGCTCCGGCAAAGTGTACCGGAACGATCAGCTTTGTACGCTCAGTGATCGCATTTTTCACCGCTTCAGGTTCAACCAGAAGAGTCTCCCGGTTGACATCGGCAAATACCGGAGTTGCGCCGGCAAGTACGATCATATTGGCGATGGATACCCAGGTCATCGATGGAGTGATGACCTCATCCCCCGGACCGATACCGAGAGCTTTGAGCAATATATGCATGGCTCCGGTGGCAGAAGCCACTGCCACTGCGCCGCTGCAGCCGGAGAGCTTTGCCACAGCTGCTTCAAACTCCGCATTGACCGGTCCGTTGGTCAGCCAGCCGGAACGCAGCACGGCATTCACTGCCGATATATCATCTTCTGTCACCGCAGGTCTGGTGAAAGGAAGAAATTCTTTTCGCATGATCTATTCTCCTTGTTTTGCCGCCTGCCAGAGCGTTTCCAACCGGTCGATACCGGCATTTTCCAGAGTCTCCCCGGCGGCTTTCAGATTTTTTTCAATAAACCGGAAACGGTTCTCAAATTTGAGATTGGCACGGCGCATGACCGATTCAGCATCGGTGCGCTTGCGGAAACGTATCAGATTGACCACCGAAAACAGCAGATCACCGAGTTCGGAATCCACGTCATCATCATTACCTGAAACAAGAGCCTCTTCCAGCTCCTTTACCTCTTCCCGGATCTTTGCCATAACTCCGGCTTCATCCTGCCAGTCAAAACCGCTCTTTGCCGCTTTTTTCTGGAGTTTTTCCGCACGGCTCAATGCTGAAAGATAATGGGGAACATCGTCAAGCACGGAGTCTTTTTCCGGTTTTCCGGCCCGTTCCTCCGACTTGATCTTTTCCCACAAAACGGTCACTTCCTCCGGAGTGGATGCGCTTTCTGTTCCAAAAATGTGAGCATGGCGGCGAACCATTTTATCTATCTCATTACGCCAGACATCGGCAAGGGTGAATTCGCCGTTTTCTTCTGCAATGGCGACCTGCAGCAGCAGATTCATCAGCAGATCTCCTGCCTCGTCACAGATATCTGCCGGTTCATTGCGGTCAAGTGCATCTATCAGTTCGGCACACTCTCCGGCAAGGTGAACGGTAAGCGAACTTCTGGTCTGCGCGCGGTCCCACGGACAGCCATCCGGTCCGCGCAGGCGTTTCAACACTGCCAGAAGTCCGTCGGCAGTCGCCGGAAACTCCGCCGCCATCAGAAAGTAAATCCCACGTTGAAGTGGATCCGGACCTTGCTGGATTCATTATCCTGATTGTTCAGCACCGGATAAGCAAGGTCGAGTTTGATCGGCACATTGAGCTGCGGGATCTTGATACGCAAACCGTATCCGGCACCGATATTGATGCCGCTGAATCCCATGCTGTACGAATTGCGCCAGGCATTGCCGACGTCGATGAACGCCGCTCCGCGTACCGGTCCCCAGATCGGGTGACTGATTTCAGAAGTCAGCAGCAGCATGGTCTGACCGCCGACATTTTCTCCACGGTGAGTCGGTCCGACAGAACGGTATTCAAATCCGCGCAGTGAATCGCTGCCGCCCATGAAATAACGTTCAAACACCGGAACATCGTCGCTGCGGTCAAAACAGGATACCGTTCCGATCTTCGCACCGACCATAGCTACGATCGCTTTATCAAAGAAGCTGATGTAATAACTTCCTTTTGCCTCCATGCGGTAATAGTTTGAACTTGAACCGAATACCTGCGGAGTGATCGCCGCAAACAGATTGATATTGTAGCCCTCGGTCGGATCAGTCAGACTGTCACGGGTATCGCGGGTAAGGCTGACCGACGGCTGACTCACCAGAAATGTTCCGTCAAGATCATTGGCTCTGAAATACGATTTCAGACGTTTGTCAACGCTCTTGACACGAACCACCTCAAATTTATATCCGAGCGCGACAGAAGTGAAATCATCAAAAATCTTGCGCTGGATGGAAGTCCTGCCGCCGACACGCCACTCATCCCAGTTATCGTATTCAGTAAGGTTCATGTAACCTGACAACTCAAAACGGATCGGCAGATCAAACAGCCAGGGTTCCACGAAATCAAGATTGAATCCGGCATTTTCCACTCCGTAGATACCGCGGAGACGCAAACGCTGTCCGCCGCCGTAAAACCAGTCGGAGGGATTGAAAAGATCAAAGTTGTCGGTGGAGATCTCCGCCATTCCGAAAAGTGAATTGATGTCACTTACACCGGCACCGATACGGAACTGGTAACGGGTGTCTTTTTCCTCGACCGTGATCCTGACATCTTTTTCATCCAGAGCATCGGCATTGACCGGGACCGCTTCGACTTTATTGAAGTATCCCATGCCCAGCAGACGCTGACGGCTCACGGCGATACGGTTCCGGTCGACCGGATCACCCGGCTGGATCGCAAGCTCACGGCGGATGACTTTGTCTTTCGTCGCAGTATTGCCGATGATGATGACATCACGGACATGATATTTGCGGCCTTCAGCAACTTCAAAACGCAGATCGACCGTCTTTTTCTCAAAATCTTCGGTTCTGACCGGACGGCAGGATATATCACAGTGTCCAAGAGATTCATAAAGCGACGAGATACCCCGGGAGCTTGCTTCCTCTTTTGAACTGCTGAAAACATCTCCGGTTTTGATCCGCAGCATGGATTCCGGTTCACGGTTTTTGAATACGCTCACACCGGAAACCTCAACTTTGCCCACCTTGTAAGGTTTACCTTCGGAAATGTGGAAAGTCACATCGATATATTCCGGATCATCCTTGAGCGGAGCCATTTCGATCTTTTCGATCTTGAAATCCAGATATCCGGCATCGTGATATTTGTCGCGCAGTCTGGCTTTATCCAGTTCAAGCTCCGGACGGTCAAGCAGACCGTGATTGAGATAATCATTGATGAAAGGAAGATAGTTGAGGTAACTGAATCTGGTGGCAATACTGTGACGCAGATCCCACTGCGAAAAAACCGTTGCTCCGGCAAATCTGACATCGTGGACCTTGAGACGCAGATGTTCTTCGATCTTTATGGTGACAGTGACATTGCCGTCCTTATCCGGAACGATCGCAGGCGGCGGTATCACCGCATCACGGTATCCGCGGTCGCGGTAGAATTTACGCAATTTTGAAATACTTTCACGCAGAGCGATATCATTCAATACCGCCCCCTCTGAAATAACCAGTTCTTTGCCCAGTTCGTGCGACGGGAATTTCGCATTGCCGCTGAACTGGATACTGCCGATACGCGGACGCGCCGTCACTGTAAAGATCACATCGACTTTATTGCTGTCACCTTCAACCGGCACGGCCTCCGCCGCAACATCAGCAAAATTACCGGTCGCATGCAGACGTTTTATATCATCATCAAGCGCAGCACGGGTAAACTGCAGTCCGCGGTGCATCCTCACCTGACTGGCAAGCTGAACCTCTGAAAGATGATTTCTACCCTGCTGTTTGAAGATCACATTATTGACTTCAGCCGCACCGGAAACTGCCGTGATCAGCAATGCCAGCAGACTGCAAGCTGTTCTTTTCATCATCATATACATCCCCCTGTTATTCCTGGGACCGGGGTGCGAAAGATTCGTCGCACGGAGCCGCAGGAAGAAATTCCATACGAGCCGGATAGAAGAGCAGTTTGAAGTTACCCGTCCTTCCGTTACGGTTCTTTTCAATGATCCACTCAGCTTCAACACTGGCGGAGTTTGTAACACCTTTGCTTTCTTCGCGGTTGCGGTGAAGAAAACTCACGATATCGGCATCCTGCTCGATTGTTCCCGATTCACGCAGATGTGCAAGTTTGGGTCTGGCACCGGCACCTGCCGCCTTGTCGATCTCGCGGTTGAGCTGGGCAAGCACCAGGATCGGAACTTTCAGATCCTTGGCAAGTTTTTTGATGCCGCCGGATATTTCAGCGACTTCCTGCTGACGGCTTTCTATCCTGCCGTCGGCATGCATGAGCTGCAGATAGTCGATAACGATCAGTTCAATATTTTTCTGCGCCTTGAGACGGCGCGCTTTCGCCCTCAATTCAGCGATGGTGAGTCCGCCGGTGGGGTCGATGTATATCTGCGCCTTGCGGATGGCATCGACTGCCCCGGTCATGCGGGTGAGATCACTGTACTGGAAACTGCGGTTCCAGAAAACACTCTCCGGTATCTGCGACTCCGTACACAGGATACGGCGCGCTATCTGCTCGGCGGTCATTTCCAAACTGAAAAAGGCAACAGAACGCGGTTTTTCCCGGTTCATGGCAACGTTGCGCAAAATGTTGAGCGCAAGACTGGTCTTACCGATGGAGGGACGTGCCGCAAGCACGAACATTTCGCCCGGTTTAAGTCCTCCGGTGCAGTCATCGATGGGGGCAAATCCGGTGGGGATACCAACTTCATGGTTGCCCTTGCAGATTTCCATAAGTTCTTCAAATTGACCGGCGACCAGATCGGTTATGCTGACAATGGAGCGTGAAGAATCCTCTCCGCGCACATTGTAAATATCAGATTCGATTTCTTCCACTACTTTGGCGGCATCGGCATCGGAGTCATAGCATTTGAGCAGTGCATCACTGCAAACATTTATCATCCGCCGCAAAGTGGCATATTTGATGAGGGTCTGACACCACGATTCAAGATTGACCGTAGTGGCAATGGATTCCATGAGTTCCGCCAGATACAGTTCACCGCCGACGGCATCAAGTTTATCCTCTTCCCGCAGACGCTGTGCCACGGAAACAACATCCACAGCACCGTCTTTTTTCTGCTGGAGATCAAGAAGTACACGATAGATCTCGCGGTGTGCAGGCAGGTAAAAAACATCGCTCCGGTTGAACTGTTCGACCGCAAGGTCGATACATGTTCCGGGTTCACGGAGCATCGCGCCCAGGACGGCTTTTTCCACCTGGACAGCATGAGGCCGCGCCCGGTCGGGCAAAGTGCCTGCCGGACGCGACTCTTTATCCGGATCCCGGAAACTTTTCTTTCCGGGATCCTCATTGTTCCGCAGATCAGCCACGGACCACCCAGACTTTGACGGTAGTGGAAACTTCAGCGTGAAGCTTCACAGCAATGTCATAACCGCCGAGAGTCTTGATCGGGGGATCGATGGTGATACGGTTGTGCTCGACCTTGAAACCGAGTTTCGCCAGTTCGTCAGCGACCATACGGGCGGTGACGGAACCGAAGAGCTGATCATCATCAGTTGCCTGCATGGCAATGGAGATCTCAACTGCGGCGAGCTTTTCGGCAGCAGCTTTGGCATCAGCGAGAGCCGCAGCACGGCGTTCAGCGATCAGAGCCTTGCGGGACTCGATGAGACGCAGAGTTCCCGGAGTGGCTTTGGCAGCCAGACCGCGGGGGATGAGGTAGTTACGGGCATAACCGGGGGCAACATGGACCTCTTCTCCGGCGAGACCGAGCTTTTCGACATCATCGAGCAGAATCAAACTTACTTGAGCCATTTGTATCCTCCTCTTGAATTAGTAGACCAGAGCAATGACACGCGCACGCTTGATGGCGATAGCGAGTTTTTTCTGGTGATCCAGACAGTTGCCGGTAATACGGCGGGGCAGGATTTTGCCCTTTTCAGTCTGGAATTTCATCAAAGTTTCGGCATCTTTGAAATCGATGTAATTGACTTTCGATTCGCAGAACCGGCAAACTTTCGGCTTGGCCGCAGCACGGCGGCGCCCTCCCTGTCTTTTCTGACCCTGCATGGGAAACCTTCCTATTCTTTTATTTCAGGTTAACAAAAACTTAACTTTGGTTTCGGGAAAACTTAAAACGGAATATCATCGACCCCGGCATCACCGGCATCACCCTCCACGGAGGGATCAGGCATCGGCGGAGCCGCCGGAGGCGGAACCGGACGGGAAGCTCTCTGATAGTTGTTTCCACTGTCCGCAAAAGCATCGTTGCGCGGCGGAGGATAATTGCCCTGACGCGGAGCCATGCCGCCGTCGTTGCGTGGAGGAGGATAATTGCCCCGGGAATATCCCTGGGAATATCCGTCCTGCTGCGGAGCATCATAAGAATTATCCTGCGGATAAGAATTATCGCTCTGCTGACGACGGTTGAGGAACTGAACATGCTCGGCGACAACGCGGAGTCTTGAGCGTTGTCCGCCGCCGTTGCGGTCTTCCCAGCGTTCCAGCTGCAGCCTGCCTTCGATCATCACCTGAGAACCTTTGACAAGATACTGCTTGCAGTTATTGGCAGGACGGCCCCAAACTACAACGTCGACAAAACAGGTATCTTCAATCTCCTGACCATTGCCGTTGACATAGCGGCGGCTGACGGCAATGCCGAGCTCGCACACACTCTGTCCGCTGGGCAAACCGCGAAGATCAGGATCGCGGGTCAGATTTCCCAGCAGAAAAACTTTATTCAGACTTGCCATTGTTTAAAATTCTCCGTTTTCAGAATTTGAACTGCTTCTGGAAAAATTACGACTTAATCAACCAGCTTGTTATCGTTGGCATCCGCCGGACGATCATAGCTGATGATCATATTGCGGAGGATACGCTGATCGAGCTTGTACTTCTCTTTGATGTCTTTGACTTTGGCAGCAGCCAGTTCGAAGACGAAATCAAAGTAAAGACCGGCGCGGCGTTTGTCGATCTCATAGGTAAACTGTTTGCGGCCCATGGGGGTGGCAGACTCAAGCTTTCCGCCGAGAGATTCGATCAACTCACCGAATTCCTTGCAGAAGGCAGCGCCTTCGTCATCCGCCTTGCGGATGTCCAGAATGAATACTGCTTCGTACTTTTTCAAAATAAAACCTCATTCATTTAAGGGTTGTTCAGGTGTTTCCAGTTCCTGACGGGCATTGTATTGGTTCATAGCCCTGTCCATACCTGCGGTCAACACCATTTTTACCGCTTCCGCCGCCAGATCAATGGAGGCGGAAAAAATCCGTTCTCCGTCACCTTCAAATCCGGAAAGGACATAATCGACGACCTTTCCGGCACCGGGATGTCCGATACCGACACGCAGTCTTTTGATCTTTTCGGTACCGAGTTCAGCGATCACGGATTCAAGTCCGTGATGACCTCCTGCGGAACCGGAGTTCTTCAATCTGATCCTGCCGGGTTCCAGATCCATATCATCGTAGATGACCAGTACTTTATCAGTTTGGATCTGATGTTTCCGGCAGAACCCGGCGACTGCTTTGCCGCTCAGGTTCATGTAAGTCAGCGGCATCTGCAGATAAAGCGTTCTGCCACGGAACTTACCGGTGAAGAGTCTGCTTTCTGCGATATGAGTTTCCTCAAATCTTCCTGCCGGAAATCCGGAAAGCAAACGTTCGATCACCATGAATCCCGCATTGTGCCTGCTGGTCTGATATTCAGCTCCCGGATTACCGAGTCCCACGATCAGTTCGACCGGAGAAAATGCATTGCGGGTGACGTTCATATTACGGAATTACTTTTTATCAGCCTTTTCTGCGGCGCGGGCTTCAGCCTTCTTTTCATTGATGGCTTCGGGCTCAGCGGCAGATTCGTCAGAAGCTGCGGCATCAGCATCCGGCATGACGACGTGGAAGACGATCTCTTCCGGATCGGCATTGGTGCGGACACCCTCGGGCATGACGATATCCTTGACGGCAAGAGCCTGACCCTTGTCGAGCTTGGTAACGTCAACTTTGATGAACTCGGGAAGGTCTGCAGGGCAGCAGATGACTTCCAGTTCATGGACTTCCTGCTCCAGAACACCGCCGTGGGCAGCACCGTAGCAATCACCGAAAGCGTGCAGTGCGACCTTGGCACTGATCTCGGCAGCAAGATCGACCTGCTGGAAATCAATGTGGACAACGTAGTTCTTGAGGTGGTTGAACTGAACTTCACGGACCAGCGCGGGAGTCTCTTTGCCTTCTTCGACCAGAGTGACGATGTGGGATCCCTGTGCAGAAACCACTTTCCACGCATCAGCACTGACCTGGACGGCTCTGGGTTCAACACCCTTGCTGTAAACGACTGCCGGGATGATGCCGGCTTTGCGGAGACGACGCGATGCATTGTCACCGAACACGGTCCTCGTCTGGGCCGCGATTTTAGGAGTTTCCTTGCTCATGGATTTCCTTTCTTTGTTGGTTTATCCTGATTTATCAAGGGTTATTATCAATGTTTGTCGATATAGAACAATGACGAAATGGATTTTCCGTCATGGATACGGCGGATGGCTTCACCGAGAAGCGGAGCGATACCGATGACCTTGATCTTGCCATCCAGAGTATCGGTGATGGGAACGGCATCGGTGGTGACCAGCTGTTCGATCTCCGGAGTGGCAAGCAGTTTGGCTTTGCCGACTTCGTTGAGCAGACAGTGGGAAACCGCAGCATAGACCTTGGTTGCACCGTGTTCCTTGAGGATCTTTGCGGCGGCGCAGAGAGTTCCGGCGGTACTGGTCAGGTCATCGGTGATGACGCAGATGCGGCCCTTGACATCGCCGACCAGGTGGCTGGAGGCGACGGTGGTGGCATTGATACGGCGTTTGGTGACCACGGCAAGACCGGCTTCAAGCATATCGCCGTAGACCATTGCCATCTTGGTGCTGCCGGAGTCCGGAGCGACGACCACGCCGTTGTCACCGATCAGGGTCTTGAGATAGGGGACCATGACGGGACGGGCATAGAGGTGATCGACCGGGATATCGAAAAATCCCTGGATCTGCTGGGCGTGAAGATCGACAGTAAGGACGCGGTCCGCGCCGGCAACAGTCAGCAGATTGGCAACAAGTTTAGCGGTGATGGGAACGCGGGGGCGGTCCTTGCGGTCCTGACGGGCGTAGCCGAAGTAGGGAAGAACTGCGGTGATGCGGGCGGCACTGGCGCGGCGCGCGGCATCGATCATGATGAGCAGCTCCATGATGTTGTCGTTCGGCGGATTGCAGGTCGGCTGGATCAGGAACACGTCGGCACGGCGTACGTTTTCCTCAAACTGTGCAAAGATCTCTCCGTCGGGAAAGTGAGTGATGTGAACACGTCCGAGTTCGATCCCCAGATAATCAGCGATCTGCTGAGACAGCTCAGGATGCGCGCATCCGGAATAGACACGGATATGTTTTGCTTCTTCCATTTTTTTACCCCCGTAAAAAATTTACTATGTTTTTAAAGACTGCTTTTTCAGCGGTCCCGGGGGATATGCACAAGGGGAGTCAAGGAGAAACGGCTTCTTCCGGCACGATGCCGCCGTTTCCGGAAACCCCCTGGCACAGCGGTGAAATTACCGCCTTCGATCCCTTTTCCGGATGCCGCCGCAGTATTGTCAGACTCCGGTCAACACATCCGTGCTGCCATGCCTCTTTCAAATACCACAACCTGCCGCTGCACTTCTGTCAAGTTCCAGCCGGCACCTTCATGCCGCCCGTCTGACTCAACACAGCGCACCCCGGGATCGAGGTTCCGGGACTGTTGAACAGTCCTGTTTATAACTTTGTGATACATAATATAGCATGATTTACGGAAAAAGTCAAATCACACTCGTTTTCCGTCATTTCTTGATAATGTCCGAAATTTTGTGAAAAATTTATATTTTATCCTTATTCGGATATGTTTTTCTCAATTGAAATATATCACACAGCATGTTTTTTTCAAGTTCAAGAAACGGTTCTGTCTGCGATCGGTGGATGCAGCGTGGAGCAAGGTCGAGTTTTGCGCCGAGTACGGTGCGGGAGTGTACCTTTGTCCCCGCCCAACCCCGCACAGGCGCAGGGCTCGAGACTGCCCGCGATGCACCACCGCAGTTTGAACAACTTTCACAAAAAATGGGACAATAACTTATTTTTCATTTTTGATAGATTTGTCAACGATCGCGCAAACACATGAATCGGACCACACATTGACTGCAGTTTCGATCATATCGATAACCGTGTAAAGCGGCAGGATGATCCCCATGATGCCGATGGCAGAGCCCATTCCGGACATCAGAGAAAGGGTCAGAAAATAGCATCCCATCGGAACTCCGGCATTACCGATCGCGGATATGACGGAAATCACGATCCAGAGAAGGATCAGCGGCAAAGTGATCGCGGTTCCGTTGTTCTGCATGACAAACAGAGATGTTACCAGCACAAAAGCAGCACATCCGTTCATATTGATCGTGCAGCAGACTGGAAGAATAAAACGGGCCACTTCCGGCTTTACATTCATATTGTTTTCGGCGGATGCCACCGTCACCGGCAAAGTAGCTGCTGAACTCTTGGTAAATAATGCCATTAAAACGGCAGGAAGCATGTTTTTGAAAACTTTGAGCGGATTCAGTCCTCTGGCGAGCAGAAAAAGCGGAAGAACAACAAAAAACTGCAGAATATTCCCTCCGAGGACCACTGCAACATATTTTCCGAGAGAACCGGCAATGACTCCGGCAGACATCTGCTCTGCAAGCTGGGCAGAAAAGGCAGTGATCCCGAGCGGAAGAGTCCAAACCAGAGCTTTTATGAGAGTGAACAATAACTCCTGAAGACCGAGGATCACTTTGAGCAGAACTTTGACATTCTCAGACTCTCTCAACTTTGCCAGAACGATTCCGGCGGCTGCGGAAACAAGCAGGATACTCAACACATTTCCGTTCAGGGCAGGGGTGAGCAAATTATCTGGAACAACAGACAGCAGATGATCGTAATAAGAAAATTTGCCGAGATTGGCAGGAACCTCCGCCTGTCCGCGTTTGACAAGTTCAGCGGGAAGATTTCCGGGAGCGATGAATTTATAAAGTAATGCCCCCACACCTGATGCGGCAACGGTCGTCAGAACCGTATAGAGCATGGTGCTGAAAAATATCCTGCGCGAGTTTTTGCCGGCACCGAGCGTGGCAAGCGTAGTGGTTATCGCAAGAGCAATAGTGGGAACAGCCGCGAATTTGAACAGTCTTGTATAAACTGCTGCAATAAAATCAAAAAAGTTGTTGAGATAATTATTTCCGAGAGAACCGAGAACTGCGCCGGCAAGCAACGCTGCCATCCAGACGGCAAACTGTCTGCCGTTAAAACCTTTTCTTATGACTCCGTTATCCATGATTTATCTTCTGCTGATTGACGTTGGAAAATAATTCGACATGATGTGGTGCGCGGCGCGGGACTCGAACCCGCATGCCGTAGCGAAGGAACCTAAATCCTTTGTGTCTGCCAATTTCACCAGCCGCGCATCAAATGAAAATATACATCAAAAAAACGGAAAATTCAATCAAAAGCATGAAATAATAACGTAAAACTTGAATAGTTGACTGGTTTTTTTTCAATACAAGGTATATATTTAAAAATCGTTATATTATGCATTTTTGTATTTGATAAGGACAACAGTCTGTTTATAATGGAAAAACCAAGAGTATATTTTTTAGGTTCCGGAGAAATTGCGGTACCGGTATTGAAAGCTCTTTTCAATTCAGAAAAGCTCGAGCTTGCCGGAGCCGGAACTCAAATCGACCGTCCGGCAGGACGCAAATGCCGCCTGGTGCCGACTCCGGTCGGAGCTGCTGCGGCAGATCTGGGGATCAAAATCGACAAAGTTCCGTCAGTCAATGCTCCGGAATATCTGGAATATCTGCGCAGGCTGGATATCGACATAGTCCTGGTTGTTTCATTCGGACAGCTGCTGAAACAGCCGCTGCTTGATCTGCCCCGGTGTGCATGCGTCAACATCCATGCTTCTTTGCTGCCGGCTTACCGCGGAGCATCGCCGATCGTTTCCGCAATGCTAGCGAAAGAACCGGTTGCCGGAATGACTTTTATGAAAATGGTTATGGCTTTGGATGCTGGCCCGGTTTACACCAGTGTTTCCAGAGAGCTTGACGGAAGTGAGTTTGCCAATACGCTTGAAATCGAACTTGGAGAACTTGCCGCTGCCGCAACTGATGATGTGCTGCTTGATATATATTCCGGAAAACTTGCAGCAGTTCCGCAGGATGAGGAAAAAGCAACATTCTGCCGCAAGATCCGCAAAGCTGACGGAGTAATCGACTGGCGGTCAGATGCTTCTGATATCGATGCGAAAGTCCGGGCGTATTTTCCGTGGCCGGGAGCAAAGTGCACCGTATCCTCTGAAAAGGGCGACAGCGTTATCACGATATCAAAATGCCGGATGCGTCCGGAACTTGCCGGCTTGCCCGGAGAATTCCTCTCAACTGACCGTAAAAGCATCATCGTTGCCTGCGGCAGCGGCGGAGCTTTGGAAATAACCGAAGTCATTCCTGCGGGCGGCAAAACCATGCCCGCCGCAGCATTCAGAAACGGAACGCGCGGCATGCCGCTTGCATTTCCTCTGCCGGAGTGTTGAACAAGATCATGAGCACCGGAAAAGACAGCAAAAAAATAATCCTCAATTGCGAAATGATGGAGAGCCGTTTTGCTCTTCTTCATAACGGAAAGCTTGAGGAATATCAGATCGAACGCAAAGATAATGATCCCAAAGTAGGGGATATATATCTGGGCAGGATCGTAAATCTTGATCCGCTGCTGCAGGCTGCTTTTGTCGATATAGGTGCTCCAAAAAATGCATTTCTGCATTTTCATGAAATGCTCCCGGGATACAGTGACCTTGCCGGACAATATCTGGAAGAGGTTGTGAAAAAAGAACAGAAAACAGCCAGACGTCCCAAAAGCAAAAACGGACGCGCCGCAGCCAAAGCCGCAGCTGAAGAAAATCCGTCTCCGGCAAAGGAAAGAAAAATCACTACAGCGGATATTCCCAATATTTTCAAGCCGGGAATGAATATTCTGGTACAGGTCGTAAAAGCTCCGATAAGCACCAAAGGTGCCCGTATCACCACTGATATATCTATCCCCGGACGTTTCCTTGTACTGATGCCGAACAATGACCACATTGGATTATCCACAAAAATAGAAAGCAATACCGAACGCGAACGGCTGCGCAAGATCCTTGATGATCTGAAACTGCCGGAAGGCATGGGGCTGATATGCCGCACAGTAGGGGAGGGAAGACGTTCGACCTTCTTTAAACGCGATCTGGATCTCCTGCTGGATTATTGGCAGCAGATCCGGGACGGCATTGCTCAGAACAGAGCTCCGAAACTGCTTTACACCGAACCCAACCTCATCGACCGCACGATACGTGATTTTGTAACTGATGAGATCGGCGGCATCATCGTTGATGATAAAGAGGTGAGAAAGCATATCATCGAAACCTTCCGCCGCATCGGTGTCGGGAAAATGTCTGATAAAGTTGTGTTTTACAACGGTTCCAAGCCGGTGTTTGAAGAGTACAAGATCAACGATCAATTGAAAACTGTTTTCCAGCGCGAAGTAAAACTTCCCGGCGGCGGCGGTATCTGTATCGATGAAACCGAAGCTTTGATCGCCATTGATGTGAATACCGGCAAAGGTCATTCCGGTGCCGATCAGCCGGAATTGATTCTCAAAACTAATATGGAAGCCGCAGAAGAGATCGCAAGACAGTTGAGACTCCGCAATGTCGGCGGTCTGGTGGTGTTGGATTTTATCGATATGCGGACAGCAAAAGACCGCGATGAATTATACCGTTACATGAAAAAACTGGTCAAAGATGACCGGGCAAAGACCAAAGTCCTGCCGTTGAGCAAACTTGGACTCATGGAAATGACCCGGCAGCGGGAGCAGGAAAGTATCCTCGATCAGGTCTATACTCCCTGTCCGTATTGCCGGGGCAGCGGACTGGTGAAATCTGCTGTAACGATGAGTGCGGAAATACAGCGCAGACTCAACTCCGTATTGAAAGACAAAAAATATAAAGATGTCGATTCTGTGCGGGTGATTATGCATCCGGAGATCCTTGCCCGACTGCGTAATGAGGATGCTGTTTTTCTGCAGGAACTTGAGGAAAAATATAATCACGAATTAAGTTTCCGGGCAGACCAGTCGCTCCATTATGAAGAATTCAGATTAGTCGATCCGGTCACCGATACCGAACTCAAGTGATTCCGCTTTCAATCTGATTTTGCGTGAAGTTGTTTCATCAACAGCAGCCAGTGCGGAATGCCGTATCCCCGGAGCCCATACGATCGTGCCATGCTGATTTTTTATCACAGGCAAATTGTATCCGGAAGGGATTTTACTGTCAACACGCAGTTTTTTGATTTTTTCAGTTTTGCCCGAGCCGAACACTGTCATTTTTTCCCCGGGGCAGGGGGGTGTTATCACAAGTTCTCCGCCAAGTTTATCCGCGTCAAACACCGCTTCGTATTTAGAGGCGGCGACGGTGTCACCGGCTTCTTCAACTGAAAAAAGCCAGTTTCCCCAGTAAATCTCCGGCGTTGTCAGTTCCCAGCTTACTTCACCGGTCGGCAGCGGCTTTGCACCGCTGTGCCAGAAAACCCGGTCATTGCGGAAACACAGAAATTCAGTATCCGACCATGGAATACTCCTTTGTTCATGCGGAGCCGGACGCTGCAGTTCCTGTGACAGCCGGTGAAGAAATTCCCTGCCTGGGATTTCATTTTTCCATTTTCTGATGACTCTTGCAAGCAGGGCAGGGTGCAGTGACTTGAGATATGTACGGGAGGATAATTTTTCTTTATCAAATGCCAGGTCTGCCATTTGTTCGATAAAATCAGCATCCTGTTCCAGTGCCTCCAGACACGTCATGGCGCCTGTTCGCGCCCCGGGGAACAGCTTGAATAATCCGGGCAGCGTTTCCAGTCTTATAAAATTACGGCTGCAATCTGCGATTTTATTAGTGGAATCGGTTCGCCAGTCAACATTCTGATCCAGCAGGAACTTTTCGATTTCACTGCGGGAAAAGCAGAGCAGGGGACGGATAAAATCTATTCCGTCCATGCGGTAAAACGGTTTGGGCGAAACCAATCCGCCAGCGTTGGAACCGCGGAGAAAGCGGATAAAAAAGTTTTCAAGTCTGTCATCCCCGTGGTGACCAAGCACTACTGCGCATTTCGGATGGTTTCCTGCAAGTTTTTTCCACCATTTCAACCGTTCCAGCCTTGCTGCATTTTCCATTCCGCAGCCCGGTTTGATGCAAAGATCGATTTTTTGGAACGGAATATCATGTTTTTGAGCAAAAATACGGCACCATCGTGCATCTGCATCAGACTCATCTCCGCGCAGATGATGATCGAAATGAACAGCAGTTATACGGTAGCGGTATTCCTGTTGAAAATACAATGCCGTCAGCAGCGCAGCTGTACTGTCTGCACCGCCGGAAAAACCGGCAAATACCTCGCCATCCGCAACAGAAGCGAAAAATTTTCTGCAAAGTTCAATATTCATATTTGAAATCCAATGGTTTTACCATTATAATATAGCGTGTCTCATTCGATGTGACAATCCTGTTTAATATAAAAAATGGAGAATATGTAAAAAAATGGCATATATTGTTGTTGCAACAACCAATGCACACAAGGTCGGAGAATACCGGAAATTACTCGCCGATCAGAATGTTGAATTGAAATCCCTTCTGGATTATCCCGGTTTTCCGGAAGTTGAAGAAAACGGTGAAACCTTTGCGGAAAACGCTGCGATAAAAGCCCTTGCGGCATGCAAATATTGCGATGTTCCGGCGTTTGCCGATGATTCAGGACTTGAAGTTGAAGCCCTTGGCGGACGTCCCGGCGTTTACTCGTCACGTTATGCAGACAGTGATCCGGAACGTATTGCAAAACTGCTGAAAGAACTTGAAGGATGCGAAAACCGCAAAGCCCGTTTCGTCTGCGCTATTTCGATAGCTTTCAACGGAGAAGTCATTGAAACATTTGAGGGTGAAGTCCGCGGTACAATCACACTTGAACCCAAAGGCGAGGGCGGCTTCGGATATGATCCGGTGTTCCTTCCCGACGGATATGACCAGACTTTCGGAGAGCTTCCTCCGGATGTCAAAAACAAGATCAGTCACCGGGCAATGGCATTCAAAAAGGCAATGGAGTTTGTCGAAGACGAAATGTCTGTACTGGACAGTGAATTTTGATTTTTTACTGTTGCTCCCGCCGGAGAGGCGCAGCTCTCCGTTTTTTTTTGTGTATGCGCGGCACGCTTAACGTAAGTTATTGTTCCATTTTTTGTGAAAGTTGTTCAAACTGCGGTGGCGCATCGCGGGCAATCTCGAGCCTTGCGCCTGTGCCGGTTTGGACGTGTACAAAGGTACACTCCCGCACCGTACTCGGCGCAAAACTCGACCTTGCTCCACGCTGCATCCACCGATCGCAGACAGAACCGTTTCTTGAGCTTAAAAAAACATATCTGAATAAGGATAAAATATAAATTTTTCACAAAATTTCGGACATTATCTAACGTAACAAGGATATGAAATTATGCCGGAACAAAAAAATGATAATCAAAAATTCCGCGAAGCACTCAGTCTTATTTTTGGATGTCATGTCCGCTGACTCTTTTCATTCTTTCTCTGCCGGGTATCCTTGTGTCACGACCAGCCCATAAGGGCAAGACGATCCCGCACCGTACTCGGACGTAAAACACGACCTTGTCCCATGCCGCTTCCATCAATTGCAGATAAAGTCGTTGAACCTGTTGCAGAGCAGGCAGCAGAGCAGGAATCCCCCCTTTACAACTTCTTTGCGAATGGCATCTTTGCCATTTTTTGAAAGACTTTTGAAATTATCTTGTGTCTTTTTTGAAAGACTTTTGAAATTACCTCTGTCTGTAATAATATACACTGCAATGAGTAAAAAGCAAGAAGGATTTGTGAGGGGAATGGAAAATTAAA
>JAZSGR010000150.1:0-3012 GCA_045532825.1 Victivallaceae bacterium
CTTCAGCTCGTGGGTTCCGTCTTCCACGCCCCAGATAAAATATGCCTTATCCCTGCCGGCAAGCGCGGCAGCATTAGCGAGGGCGCAGATGTCCTGCCCGATCATATGATGTTCATCATTGTTCAATTTGAACTCAAGCCATGCCGTTTCTTTCGGCTGCTTGATCAGTTCTTTTATCAGCAATTCCAGATTTTCCATTATTCAGAATCCTCCTCATCTTCTGCATCCCCCGCATCAGCTTCTTCTGGTGGTAAGGTTATGTTTTTTGTCTCTGGACGCCGTTTCAGCATTGATACCAAATACCAAAAAGTTGCAATCAACCCCAGAGTGAAAGTTGACATAAAAAACAACATTACGCCGTAATAATGCATAGGATTTTTGAAAACTGTATTGCACTGCGTCAGCGGAAGGACAATATTAAAAACAGAAAACAGGGCAAAAATTACCAATCCCGACCTCATACCATGAGGAGCTGTTAATTCTTTTTCTCTTTGCTCAAGAAGCTCTTTTTGCAGTTCAAGTTGATCAATTTCCCATGATAAATCATTTATTTTATCCCATAGCTTTTTATACCAATCTCGCGTTGCCAATCCACTTATACTCGGTACTTGAAATGACGGTTCTACATATACTTTATTAAGCTGAAGCATCATGATTTTTCTTTGTTTTTCAGCTTGAACATGTTGTAATTTGGGTAATAAATCCTCCAAAAAATTATCTTTGTCAATCAGAACTGTAAGCGATAAAGGTATTCCCGCTTTATTTTTTTCTTCGCTTGAGTAATCTATTGTTACAAATTTTCTTTTGAAATTGACGGCTTTTTGCCAAAATGGTTGCAAATCTTCAAAATCTATGTTGGGAGAACTATCCGAATCATAAACAGTTTGCAGATCTTTTTCATCGTATAAATCCCATATATGCTCCTCTATAAAGATTTTTGCATCTCGTTTATTTGCCAGATAGCGATAGAAATCTTCTTTTTTCTGCTTTTGACCAATCTGTGCTGAAAGATTGGCAATCTGCCCTGCAACAGCGTCTCGTTCGCCGTTGATGCTCAGGAGCTTGCTGGCAATAAATCCTCCTAAGATTGCCACAAAACTTGCCGAGGCGGCTGAAATCGTTGTCAGCATTGCAGTCAGGTTCAGTTCACTCATCCTGCCACCTCCCGCTTGCCGGTGACGCACTCATAGATCAGGGATTTTTTGTAACTTTCCAGCTCGGTGATCATCTGCTCTTTTTTAGCGATCAGATGGTCGATCTCTGCGCATTGCTGGTCAAGGTATGCAACAATTTCCTGTTGTTCGTCCAACGAAGGCACAGGAATTGTAAAATTCAAAAATTTATCTGGTTGCAATCGCCAGCGTCCCATGCCACTTACCCCCTGTCCCAAACCATAAAAAATGCGATTTGAATAGCACATTTGCATCATGTACAGGAAATAATGCGGATTTTGCTTTTCTGAATCTATTAAGGTGAACACTCTGTAATCCGGGCTTGTAACTCCGTGAAACTTAGAAATATCTATCCATCCCGTTAGTAAGTCCATATGGTTCATCGCAAAATCACCCGGACACACAATTTGATATTTACTGTAGTTTTCAGCAAGCTGTCCCTCATTTTTCGTTAGATCCTTTGGTTTAACCCCGCGTTGAGTGATAGAAAGTACAGTAAATCCTTCTTTGCCTGCGATATCCTTTTTGATCTTAAAAAGATACTTGACTTTTTTCAATCCCCATGTCTCTGGTATAACTTCAAACCAAATATTACCGCTGGGCTTCATGGGGCGGTCGGAGCGGATGCCTTTGGTCACAGCTTCGGTGATGACGGACTGCTTCAGCTTCTTGTATTCTTCGATGGATTCCCGGGTTTTCGCCAGTACCTTGTCGATCTCGCCGCACTGCTCATCCAGATACGCAGCGATCCGCTGCTGCTCGGCTGGGGGTGGCAGCAGTACAGTAAAATCTTGAAGCATAGGCAATCGCACGGAATCTACTGTTGATTTTGCATTTGCCATTTCCAAAGTCACGGGGAAGAGTTCTCGCAAATAATAAAACAAAAAAGCACTATCAATATCGTGAATGTTCTGCATGCTGTAAACTCGTTGATGGCAAGCATATTTACCGGAAACTTTGTGAAATATGCGCCCGGCACCAGCTCCATCGCCAGACATAAGTATCGCGGGCCCATCGAACGTATATTTATGGCTGCGTTCCACGATAGGAGATCGAACATAAAACGGATATTCTCCATCAGGATCATTATCTTGGGTATCTTGATTACCTGTGGTAATGAAACATAAAAAGCGCAAACGCCGCATACTCCAATCAACAGGAATATCCCGCACGCACTCGATGCCGCTGTCTTTCATTGCTCTCATGGGGTCAGTTCCCCTTGTGGAAGAGGTTGTTCAGACTGGCAGTGATCTCGGATTCCAGTGCCGTGATGCGATCAGCAATGCTGGCGGCACTTTCAGGCTTCTGGTATTCGTAGAAATACCGGGTCATGGGGATCTCATAGCCGACCTTGGTTTTGCTGCTGTCGATCCACGCATCAGGAGCATAAGGCAGCACCTCACGCTTGAAGTATTCTGCAATATCCTCTTTCAGCGGCACATTTTCGGTGTCACGCAGGGAGGTGTCAGGCACAGGCTTACCCTTTTTAAGGATGACTTCTCCCTGTTCGTTCCGCTGGGGTCGCTCCACCACGATCTTGCTGTACCCGAACTCGATCTTATCAAAAATCTTGCTCTGGCAGTAAACACCGGCTTTGTCGCCGTAGATCTTGCCATCCTGAAACTCACCGTAGGCAGTAACGATCAATTCACGGCACAAGTCTGTAATGTCGTTGCGCTTGGTGCCGATGGATTTACGCCGGGGTTCAAAGCAGTGAGATGCATCAATCAGCTGCACCTTATCCATACGCTCTGCGGGTTTGTTTTTGTTCAGAATCCAGATGTAGGTGCTAATGCCGGTGTTCATAAACTGATCGGTGGAAAGCTGAATGATCGCATCC
>JAZSGR010000182.1:0-13398 GCA_045532825.1 Victivallaceae bacterium
TGCGGGAGTGTACCTTTGTACACGACCAAACCGGCACAGGCGCAAGGCTCGAGATTGCCCGCGATGCGCCACCGCAGTTTGAACAACTTTTACAAAAAATGGGACAATAACAAAAAATGAAACAATTATTGAAAAAGTTGATTTTTGTGTTTACCGGAATTGAGCATCCTTCTGAATGGCTGAATGAAAAAATATTGTCAGTGAAATTGTTTTTTTTGACACCGTTCCTGAAGGATAAACGTTTGTATTCCTCTCTGGAAGACGGCTGCCTGCGGGTGAGGATATCGAGCCGTTGCAACGGTAAATGCCGTTTTTGCGTATTGCGCTGCAAAACTCATGAAGAGTCAGACGTGGAAAAAAAATGGCTTTATGAATATTGCCGTCCGCTTTACGGGAAGGTGAAACTGTTGAGTTTTACTCATGGGGATTTTACAGCAGCTCCCGATGCTTTCAACTTTTACAGCATGCTGTGCCGGGATTTTCCGCAGGCGACCATCTGTACAGAATCCAACGGAATCGCCTTCAATGAAAAATGGCAGAAACTGGCAGCTGAAAACCTTTTTAATACGCATTTTTCGCTGAATTGTGTCAGTGAGGAGGTTTTTTTGAATGCCGTCTGGGAGCCTGGCGATGCAGGTGGTGCAAACGCATACAGACTTATCCGGAAAAATGTTGCTGCTTATATAGATCTTCTTGCCGCCAAAGATCGGCTTTGTTTTGCTCCATCGGTATCTATGGTGATATCAGAGGAGTCCTGTTGTGAAGTGAAAGATTTTGTTTTACATGCATTGAAACTGCATGCTAAAAGCATAGCATTTTTCTTTGATGTCACCCAGTGCTCTGTCGGGGATAAATATTTTACAAATCCGGAAATGAAAAAGGTTCTGCTTGAAATTGTAAAGATCCGCAGTCTGCTTAAAGATTCAGTTTGGATAGGAAAGATCCAGTACATCCCATGGAAGGAATGGGAGGAAGCAGAGAAAGCAGTTGCACTGTGTTCACATGATGAATTGCGCGAACAATACTCTGATATCTGGCTTGCGGCACAGGGGCGTTCAATTTTGAAAGAACATCAGGAACGTGAACGCTGGAGAAAGCAAATGGGCAAAAAGCCGCTGACTCTTATAGAAGATTTTGTTCCGACAGCGCATCTTACGACCGAATATTCTGTTCCGGTTTGTTTCGATGCCTGGCACATGCTGGATATCGGTATCGACGGAAGTATGACATTCTGCGGCTGGATGAAATCATTCGGCAATTTGCGCAACTTCATCCGGGACGGCAAAGTTGATTGGGATGAGGTATTTAACTGTAAGGCTGTACGCATGTTGCGCAGAAATATGTTGAAAGGTCACTACTGCAGTTGTGACCGGTGTTGTCCAGTTAATCTTGAAACGCACAATGAAACCGGAGAGTTGATGGATCATGAACGTGCAAGATAATCATCCGCTGGTCGGTATTTCCTGTGTGACCTATAATCAGGCTCCTTTTCTGCGTGATATGCTTGAAGGTATCGCAATGCAGAAAACCACCTTCTCTTTTGTTGCCGTGATCGGCGATGATGCTTCTACTGACAATACTGCAGAGATACTGGAAGAATACCGCAGCCGTTATCCGCATATTTTCAAAATCATCAATCAACCGGTGAATCGTGGAGTAATTGAAAATTCCCTGATCGTCCTGGATAATATGCCTCCGGTCCGTTACATTGCTTTTTGCGAGGGTGATGATTATTGGACAGATCCGCTGAAACTCCAGAAACAGGTTGATTGCATGGAACGTGATCCTGAATGTTCCATCTGTTTTCATGCCTCCAGTGTCCGTTATGAAAACGATCCGGATAAACAGGAATTACTTCCCTCGCAGCGGGAAATCAGGATTTTTTCCAAAGGCGTGCCGCAAAAACTGCTGTTTGAACGCAATTTTATTCCGACAGCTTCAGTCATGTACAGAAGACAGGTTTCAGCGGCAGATTTCCGCAAAATTTATAAGGTTGATATGCTGCCCGGAGACTGGTTCTGGCATCTTTTCCACATACGTTACGGGAATATCCGTTTCATTCCGGATGTGATGTCGGTATACCGCCGCCATGACACAGGGATATTTTCTTCGCTGGATTCTCAGCGTGAGATTTTTTACCGGAAATTCGGTATAAAACACTGCCGTTTTTTTGAGGAAGCTCTCAAATTGTTTGAAAAAGACTCTGCAGAATATGCCATTTTGCTGAAACGCAGCCGGAACTTTTTTCTGGAATTTCTTGATTCATGTGTGAAAACGGATGATATGCAGATGCTTGAGCAATTCATTAAAAGTTTTTCCGTGGAATTTCTGCTGCAGTTGACCGGGTATAAGCGGTCAACGAATCTGCTGTATTCATTGTCAAGAAACGTCTGCTTGTACTGTTATCCGCAGGATTCTTTCTGCGGAAAATTCAAGCGTCTTTTTTTGCGGTTGCTGTTCAGACTCCGCAATGACGGCATGGTTACTGTAATCAGGAATATCCTGCAGCGGATATCAAAAAAATATTGAAATGATTTTAATATGACAAGAAAAAAAGCATTACTTCTTTGTGCCGGTCATAATGATCTGGGATTGATATTCAATTTGCGTAAACTCGGATATTATATTATTGCAACCGGCAGGATCCCCGGATTGTGCGGTGAAAAATACGTTGATCGCTATGTTAATATGGATTACTCTGATCAGGATGCAGTTCTGCAGCTTGCCGGAGAAGAAAAAATTGATGTTATTTTGCCCTGCTGCAATGATTTCGGAGTATATACAGCTGCTTATGTTGCCGGGAAAATGAATCTTCCCGGGCATGATTCCTATGAGGTGACATTGACTTTGCACAACAAAGACAAATTTAAAAAATTTGCAGAAAAGCAGGGTTTGTCCGTTGTTCCTTCGTTTGATTTTACTTCGGTTGATGATGCATGCCGCTGGTGTGAAAATGCGGAACTTCCTCTTATCGTCAAGCCTGTAGATGCAAGTGCGGGGAACGGGATCAGTAAAATATTGTCAGCCGGTGAAATCGTTCCGGCAATAAATAAAGCATTTGCATCATCTAAATCCGGACGCATTGTTGTTGAACGTGCCATTTCCGGAACGCAGCATGGCTTCTGTACTTTCCTCAAAGATCAGAAGGTTGTTGCTTTCTGCAGTAACAATGAATATTCGTTTGCAAATCCGTTCCGTGTCGAAATTGATACGTGGCCGGCTGACAATGAAAATGAAATAAAAGAATTTCTGATTGCCCAAATTGAAAAAATTGCCGGAATACTTGAATTGAAAGATGGAATATTTCATTTGCAGTGCATTGTGGAAAACGGAAAACCTTATATAATCGAGGTTATGCGCCGGATTTTGGGAAACATGTACAGTATTCCTGCACAAATGGTTTCCGGGTTTGACTGGGACTATTTTGAGACAAAAGCAAAATGCGGATTGCCGGATACTGTTTTGCCTGCAGGTTTGGCAAGCGGAGGTTTTTTTGCCTACAAAACTGTTCTCGCCCGGGAAAACGGTGTGATAGAAAGTATAGAGATCCCGGAACGATTGGAAAGATATATCTGGGATTCATTTTTTGTCCGTAAAGAAAATGATGAAATCACCCATTGGGCTTCTGAACCTGTAGGTTTTTTATTCATGCAGTTTTCTTCGCAGGAGGAAATGAAAAAGGTCCTGATCGATGATTACAGCAATGATTTTGTTGTTTTGAAACCGGAGAAAATTAAATGAACAGTAGAGGCGAAATCTGTTTAGGAATGGCAGGTGCGGGCAGGGCTGCGGAACTGCATTTGAGTGCATTGCAACGGTATCCTGGAGTGCCGGTCTGCTTTAAAAGAATTATTGCAAACAGACATGAGCAGGTCGATGCAATGAAACAACGGTTCGGATTTGAACATGCATCACTTGATTTTGAAGATTTGTTGAATGATGAGGAAATTGACGTTATTGATGTGTGTACACCTCCTTATGTTCACAAGGAAATGATCGAAAAAACTCTGGCAGCAGGTAAACACGTTATTTGTGAAAAACCGCTGTGCGGATATTTCGGCTTTCCCGGAGATCCGGAACCGATCGGCACATGTGTTTCAAAAGTCAAAATGTATGACTGCCTGATGAAAGAGATAGATAAACTTAAAGAGACTGTTGACAATGCAAAAGGCAAGTTCATGTATGCGGAAAATTTTGTGTATGCTCCCGGTGTGACCAAGGCCGCTGAAATACTTTTGCAGAAAAAAAGCAGAATATTGTACGCAAAAGGAGAAGAAAGCCTCAAGGGATCAAGTTCTCCGGTCGCCGGATCATGGAACAAGACCGGCGGTGGTACATTTATACGTACGGGAGCACATCCGCTGTCTGCGATCTTATGGCTGAAACGTGTTGAAGCTAAAGCTCGCGGAGTGGAAATCAAGGTTAAATCAGTTTTTGCTGATATGAGCAGAATAACTCCTGAATTAAGCAGCTATGAACACCGTCATATAAAAGCAAACCCTCACGATGTTGAAGATTGCGGAACCGTGATAATATCGTTTTCAGATGGAACCAAAGCTGTCGTGATCGCGACAGATGTCCTGCTGGGCGGAAGTAAGAATTATCTGGAATTGTACTGTAATGATGCTGTTATCAACTGCAATCTGACCATGTCCAACCTTATGAGCACTTATTTTCTTGATGAAGATAATCTGGATTCTGTGTATATTTCCGAGATGCTGCCGTCAAAAACAGGTTGGAACAATCCTTTTTTGGAAGATGAGATAATACGTGGTTATACACATGAAATGCGGGACTTTATGGAGTCGATTTATTATGACCGGCAACCGAAATCCGGTTTTGAGTTGGCGTATGATTCAATACAACTTATTTATGCGGCATATAAATCTGCAGAGCTTGGAGTTGCTGTGGAATTGTAAAAAAGTATTTTTCTGTTGGCGGCAATATTCGGTCGGGCCTCTGGGTGCAGGGAGCGTTGCGTCATATCAGAAATAAACGGTGATCGGTAGTAAGAAACATGGATCGGATGATTTTTAAAAGTACAGCTTTTATAAAAGATGTGATCCGGGGACTCCGGCTCTCGATACTGCATTGCAGCAATCCCGGATGCCGCTGCGGAAATGAAGTCCGGCTGCCGTGGGTGGATGAGGCTTTTGAAAAACATGGCAATGTGATTTTTAATCACGGCGGAGGTGTCGGGGATCTTTTGTTCGCTCTGTACTTCTGCCGGGATATTTCACGCTTCTACGGACGGGAAAAGTTTGATCTGCATATCCTTGAATGCATGTACGGTTTTCTCGCTCCGCTGCTGGAAACTCAGGAGTATGTCGGTAAAGTTACCTGCGGCAGGATGCCGGAAAACGCCGTCGATCTCAATAAATTCAGATCTTTGAAATTGAATTTCAGTGCCGGAGATATCAGAAACTGGTACTGTAATCTTGCCCGGGTCCATCTGCCGCGGGAGTTCTGGAAACCCGTGATAACTGTTGAACCGGATTCTTCTTTCAGTGATAAAATCATCCTCTGTCTCACTCCGCGCTACCGCAATGTGCATATCGATTACAGCCGGCTTTTGATTTTCAAAGATCATCTGGTCTTTGCCGGAACGCAGGAGGAACACCGTTCGTTCCAAAAAGAATTCTTTGGTATTCCCTGTCTGGAGTTTGACGACATGCTTGTGCTGGCAAAGTTTATCGCCGGAGCAAAAGGTTTCATCGGCAATCAGAGCGGGATATATTCCCTTGCGGAATGTATGAAGACCCCGCGGATACTGCTGGCTCCGGAATTTGTCAGGTCATCCGGTGCGGTCATTCCCGGACCGCACAACAATCACCCGCAGGGCGGATGGTGTGAGGATGTTTCCACCACAGAAAAAATGCTTTCCGCAATGGAAGAGTTGATAAACCGCAAGTGAAACCATGAAAATATCTGTTGCCATCGCCGCATACTGCGGAGAAAAATTCATCGCCGAACAGCTGGAGTCTCTCGCTGCGCAGACCAGAGTCCCGGATGAAGTGATAATCTGTGATGATTCTCCTGATGATCTTACAGAAATTGCCGTCCGTCCGCTGGCAGAAAAACTTGGTATCCGCTATTTCCGCAACCCAGGACAGCTCGGAGTCAACCGCAATTTTGAAAAAGCAATTTCGCTATGTTCGGGAGACATCATCTTTCTCTGCGATCAGGATGACGTCTGGCTGCCTGAAAAAATTTCAAAGATGAGCCGCATATTTGAAAACGATCCGGCTGTTTCCGGAGTGTTCTGCGACAGTCTGGTTTCAGACGAAGATCTGCAGCCCTGCGGTTTTTCCCTCTGGCAGATGCGCGGGTTTTCCCCGGCAATGCAGAAAAAGTTCAATTCCGGCAGACAGCTTGAAGTTTTTCTCAAAAGAGTTACCTGTTCGACTCATAATATCGCAATAAGGCGGAGTGTTCTCAAAAACGCTCTTCCGTTTCCGTATCTTGATCCGTTTTATGCCGATACCTTTTTCGGATTGCTTCTCGCCTCATCCGGCTCATGGAAGGCTGTGAGTGAAAAACTTACATTATACAGAGTACACGCAAATAATCTGTCTTCACCCAAACTGGCAAATCTCCGTGAACAGGCGGCTCTTTCCCGCAAGGCGCGGCAGAAGAGTGCTCTGCGGCGCACGGCAGAACTTGGCGGAGAGCTGCTCGAAAGGCTGCCGGATGATACTGCTCCGGAGATCCGGAACAAAATTGAAAACTTCTGCCGGCACTATTCGGTGCGCAACAGTTATTCCGGTAATATTTTCATCCGTACCGTGCAGGTCATCCGCGAGATTTTTACCCTGCGTTACAGCCGCTGTTCAAACGGATGGAAGAGTGTGGCAGCAGATATATTCCTCTTTTAAGGATATTTTCTGCGCTTTGCATTTGCAAAAAGACGTTTGCGGGGTTATATTATCTGATTGCATAGTGAATAACTTTGAAATTTTCAATACAACAGGAGATCGAAAATGTACGCAATCATCAAGACCGGCGGTAAGCAGTTCACCGTCAAGACCGGCGACGTCATCGAAGTCGAAAAGCTCGCAAATGAAGTTGGACAGGAAGTCGTTTTCAGCGAAGTTCTCGCAATCGGAACCGATGACGGCAAACTCAACGTCGGAACTCCGGTCGTTGAGGGCGCTCAGGTCACTGCCAAAGTTCTGGATCAGTTCCGCGCCAAGAAACTCATCGTTTTCAAGATGAAACGCCGCAAGGGCTATCGCCGCACCCACGGCCACCGTCAGAGCCTTACCCGCGTCGAAATCGGCGAGATCAAGGGCTGAGGTAAAGTTGCCATGCGTTACGATGCCAATGGAGCGTTGATCGAAACAGCTATTCCCGGTATCCCCCTCATCAACCGCGGTAAAGTCCGTGATGTGTATGATCTGGGCGATGCCATGCTGTTCGTTGCCACCGACCGTTTGAGTGCCTTTGATGTGGTGCTTCCGACCGGTATTCCTGACAAGGGAAAAGTCCTCACCCAGATTTCCAAGTTCTGGTTCGGTTTCTTTTCAGACGTCAAAAATCACCTCATCACCGATGATGTGACCACCCGTCCCGAGCTTGCTCCCTACGCAAAGGATCTTGCCGGACGCTCCATGATCGTCAGAAAAGTGAGCATTTTTCCCATCGAGTGCATCGTACGCGGTTATCTGGTCGGAAGCGGCTGGAAAGATTATCAGAAAACCTCCACCGTTTCCGGCATAAAACTGAGAGCCGGTTACAAGCAGGCATCCATGCTGGATGAGCCTCTGTTCACCCCCTCCACCAAAGCGGCGATCGGTGAACACGATGAGGCGATCGATTTCGACGGTGTCTGCAGAACCATCGGCGCGGAAAAAGCGGCAAAGATCCGCAGTCTTGCGCTTGATATCTACACCAGAGCAAGAGATTATGCCAAAAGCAAAGGCATCATCCTTGCCGATACCAAATTTGAATTCGGTGAAGCTGACGGAGAGATCATTCTCGCCGATGAAGTCCTGACTCCGGATTCCAGCCGTTTCTGGCTGGCGGAACTTTATCAGGAAGGCACCAGTCCGGCAAGTCTCGACAAACAGTATGTCCGCGACTATCTGGAAACTCTGGATTGGAACAAGACCGCTCCCGGTCCTGAACTGCCCGCCGATGTCGCGGCGAAAACGGCAGAAAAATACCGCGATGCATACAAGATGCTCGCAGGACGGGATCTTTAATCCCGCCGGATCATGGCAGAGCCGGTATTATCAGTAATTATCCCGGATTGTAAATCCCCGGAGCAGACGAAGATTTCTCTCCGTCTGCTCCGCAAGTATACGGATCTCTCAAAGATCCGTATATTTGTATCTGACTGCGGCTCTGACCGTGCCGTATCTGACTATCTCCGCAAGCTTCCCTGGATAAAGCTTATTGAAAGTGAACCGGCAAACAGGACCGGGGAGACCGGATCATCTGCCGGATTGGATGAAGCTGTTTCCGCAGTTGATACACCTTTTGTCATGTTTATGCATTCTGATACTTTCGTTTTGCGTTCCGACTGGCCGGATTATCTGCTCGGACATTTTGATTCCAACCGTTGCGCCGGTGCCGGATGTGCGGAATCGGTCATTCCCGCCTATTTAACTGAACGTTTCATGTGCAAAGTGAAAACGCTGGTCGGCAGATTGACAGGTAAAAACAGTACCCCGGAGCGTTACCTGCAAAGTTATTGCGCCGTTTACCGTACGGATCTGCTCAAAAAGTACTGCAGCGGATCCTTTGACGCAAAAAGCATCCGGGAAAAGCTGGAAACTGCCGGATTTGAGCTGACTTTTCTTCCTGCTGATGAGTTGGGCTGTTTTTTTTCTCACCCGGCTGTATCTGATGCTGACAGCGGCAGTCAGTCTGATAAAAAAATATTGAAAAACAAATTGTGCCGGCTGATCCTTGACTCCGGCGACCTTGATCTTTGAACAGGAAACACATGAATATAGCTCTGGCATGCTTTAAATACAGTTCAGCAAAAACTTTTCCGCAGGATCTCATCGGTCTTGCGGAGGAACTCCACCTGCGCGGGCATAATGTGACTCTTTACTGCCGCATCATCGCCTCCGGCAGCAAACTGCCCGCATTTATCAAAGTAAGACAGCTTGAGGGTTCCTCATGGAGCAATGCTCGCAGAGCCGGAAATTTCATCCGCAGTCTCCGCGAGGCACTCAAAAAGGAAAATGCGGATATCCTCGTTGCCTTCAACCGTATTCCCGGTGCGGATTTTTACTATGCGACCACCAGATGCATAGCGGCGACTCCGCTTACCGGACTTGCTTTTTTCAAACGGCTTACTCCGCGTTACCGCTTTAATATCGAACTTGAACGACGCCTGTTCCGTCCGCGCAGCAAAACCCGGATCCTGCATGTTTCAGATCTGCAGAAAAGAGAGTATCAGCGTGCTTACGGTACTCCCGGCAGAAGATTTTACAAACTTCCTCCGGATATTCCCGCAGGATGCGGCAGACCTGCTGATGCAGAACAGCGCAGAGAACGCGTCCGCCGGGAACTTGGATTGCAGGATGATGAACTTCTGATGCTCACGATCGGCAATTTCCGCATTTCCGGAGCCGACCGCTCCATCGCCGCACTGGCATCGCTGCCGGAAGAGTATCTTGCCCGCTGTCAGCTTATCCTTGCCGGAAGCGGAAATGTTTCGGCAATGCGCCGTCTGGCAAAACGTACCGGAGTTCAGGATAAGGTCAGGTTTACCGTTATCGATAATGAGTTGAACGATCTTTTGCTTGCTTCCGATCTTCTGCTGCATCCGGCGCGCGGCGAGGCTGCCGGGACCGCTCCGCTTGAAGCCCTTGCCGCCGGAGTGCCGGTGGTGGCTTCTGCTACCGGAGGCTGGGCGAAAGAGATCGTGGAAACTGACAGCGTTCTTCTGCCGGCTCCGTTCCGTCAGGTCGAGTTCAACCGGATGCTCCGGCTGCTGCTTTCCGCTCCGGCGAAGATCGAAGAGATGACCAGGGAAGCGGTCACGGCAAGCGCAACTCTTGATCTTGAACGCCGTTTTGAATTTGCCGCAGATGTAATTACCGGAGTGGTGGAAAAATGAAATTCTTCAGCTGTGATACAGTACTTGATGAAGTGTTCCAAAAACTCTGGAACGGTGCTGATCCGTTTGCAGAAGTTGAAAAGCTTGAAGGGGAAGTGTTCCGCAAAGTCAAAACCCGCAAAACTTTCCGTATCGAGGTCTCCGGACGCGGTTTCTTTGTCAAATATCACCGTGGTATCGGGTGGAAAGAGATCTTTAAAAATCTTCTTCAGTTCAAATTGCCTGTGCTGGGCGCAGCCAATGAATTTCACGCTCTGGAAAAACTGCACAGCATCGGAGTGGATACCATGACCGCCGCAGCGTACGGCAGGAGAATGGGGATCGATCCGTCAAAGCAGGAGTCTTTTCTGATAACTGAAGAATTGAAAAATATGACCAGTCTGGAAGATGTTGCTAAATCCGGTACCGGTTCAGAAACAAGACACAAACTTATCATGAAAACAGCGGCAAGTGCCGGTAAAATGCACCGTGCCGGTATCAATCACCGCGACTGTTATATCTGCCATTATCTGACGGATATGGATAATTTTACCTCCGCTTCTCCGGTATTCGTTATCGACCTGCACCGGGCGCAGATCCGGGAAAAAGTACCTTACCGTTATCATGTGAAAGACGTTGCCGGATTACACTTTTCCAGCATGGATGCCGGACTTTCACGTTTGGACAGACTGCGTTTCATCGCGGTATACTGCAGGTTTCTGCCGCAGTGCAGACGTGACCGCAGATTTTGGAAAGATGTTGAAAAAACGGCGGAAAAACTTTACGCCAAAGAACACAGAAAATAAATATCATGCAGAGAAAAGATCCGTATAACGTATGTGACCTTGCCGAGCCGCGCGATACACAGTGCGATATAAAAATACTTATGCTGCCGATGCGCGACGGAATAAAACTGCAGACGATCATTTATTTCCCTCCTGAACTCAAAAAAAAGACCGGTGTGATCTATATCCGCTCACCGTACACCCGGACTACGGAAATGGCTTATCACAGTTATCCGCAGGCTTTGACGCACAATGTGGTGACGGTCATGCAGGCGTGCCGGGGAACCGGCTGGAGCGAGGGAGTTTTTGATCCGGCGGAAAGTATGGAGTATGAATGCCGTGATGCGGAGGATACTTTCAACTGGCTCAAAACACAGTCCTGGTACAACGGACGCTGCGTCATGACCGGAGCAAGTTATCCCGGCTGGGTCCAGTGGTGCGCCATGATGGTAAAAGGGGGAAATCTTGCCGGTGTGACTCCGAGGGTGGCTCCGCTTTACGGATGCACCGGAAGTGCCAGACCTGGCGGCGGTGTAAGTTTGAGCTTTACCGAACAGTGGATGCTCGCCATGCACCACCGCAGAAAATACGGTTACGGCAATGTGCCGGATTACGGAAAAATGGAGATATTCAGCAAACTGCCGGTGATCGATGCGGATAAACATGCGGCATATCCGGAACTTGCACCGCTACGTAAATTTTTCAAAAAGGCTCTTACTCCCGGCAGTTCTCTGCGGGAGACGTTTGAAAAGTTCAAAGATTTTACCGCTCCGGCATATATTTCCGGCGGCTGGTTCGACGGTTTCAAATCCGAGACCATCGCAAGTTTCATGCTTATGAAAAGTTCAGCTGCTGCAGAGCGTGCGCGTAAATACACCCGTCTGGTCATCGGACCGTGGGGACATGGCGGATTGCTCAATCCGGAAGTTTTCGGGAAAAAGTGCGATTATCGTCATCTCCTGAAATGGGCTGACCGTTTTCTTTTCGGGCTTCTGCGTGATCCTGAACGTGATCCGCTGCCCGGTGAGCCTGCGGTGCGTTATTACATGCTGTGCGAAAACAAGTGGCACGAAGCGGAGTGCTGGCCGCCTGCCGGTACTGTCGAACGTAAATTTTATCTGCACAGCCGGACCGGGGCAAATTCCCTCGCAGGTGACGGAACTCTTTCAGAGGAAAAGCCGCTTGATGAAAAAGCAGATGTTTATTTCAGTGATCCCGCTCATCCGGTTTTGAGCAATGCAGGAACTCATGCATCTCTCGGCTGCCATGACCGTACTTCGCTGCAGAAACGCAGTGATGTGCTGGTATTCACCAGTGAGAAATTCAAAGAACCGCTTACCGTGACCGGTGAGGTGAAACTTAAATTCACCGCTTCGTCTTCCACTCCGGATACGGACTTTTTTGCCACATTGAGCTGGGTGACTCCCGAAGGCAAAGCCATGCTGCTTACCACCGGAATGGTGCGTGCGCGTTTCCGCAATATCGACCGTGAGGAGCTGCTGGTGCCGGATGAACTTTACGATTTTGAATTGAATTTGTCTCATATCGCCGTCAGATTCATGCCCGGCTGCGCCATGCGTCTTGAGATATGCGGACAGCATTTCCCCGCTTTTGACCGCAATGCCAATTCAGGCGGACCGCTGCTGCAGGATACTGAACTTTTTGTTTCACGGCATACGGTGTATCACGACAGTGAGCATCCGGCTGAACTGATACTGTCCTGTCTGGTATAATATCACGCGGTCTTCCGGCAGACAGATCTTTTCCGGATGTAAAAGATCCGTTGATAACGTCCGGGAAATTGCACACATTTTCAGAAAGCTGGCTTGAAAAAAGCCTGTTTCTGTGATTGATTATAGAAATCGCTCTTAACAAATCTGACAGGGAGTGTGAAATGAAAAAACTTGTACTGATCTTTTTTGCCGTATCCGGATTTGTATTCTGTTCTGCTGCGGAACGCCATGTTTACCGCGATTCCTCCGGCAGAGTTTCCGTGAGTGCCACGCAGCAGAACGGACGGACCGTTTACCGCGATTCCTCCGGCCGTATCACCGGTACAGCCACACAGCAGGGCAGCCGAACCGTTTACCGGGACTCTTCCGGCAGGGTTTCAGTAAGTGCTGTGCAGCAGGGCGGACGAACCGTTTACCGCGATTCCTCCGGCCGTATCACCGGTACAGCCACACAGCAGGGCAGCCGAACCGTTTACCGCGATGCTTCCGGCAGAGTCAAATACCGCAGTACGCAGCAGGGCGGGCGTACCGTTTTCCGTGATTCTTCCGGCAGGATCATCATGCAGAAAAATTAAAATCATTGATAATGTCCGAAATTTTGTGAAAAATTTATATTTTATCCTTATTCAGATATGTTTTTCTCAATTAAAATATATAACACAGCATGTTTTTTTCAAGCTCAAGAAACGGTTCTGTCTGCGATCGGTGGATGCAGCGTGGAGCAATGTCGAGTTTTGCGCCGAGTACGGTGCGGGAGTGTACCTTTGTACACGACCAAACCGGCACAGGCGCAAGGCTCGAGATTGCCCGCGATGCGCCACCGCAG
>JAZSGR010000163.1:0-22466 GCA_045532825.1 Victivallaceae bacterium
GAGCAAGGTCGAGTTTTGCGCCGAGTACGGTGCGGGATCCGTCTTCGCCCTGCGGGACTGCGCCGTGACAAGGTGTACCGCCAAATCACATGCATGCGCCACCGCAGTTTGAACAACTTTCACAAAAAATGGGACAATAACAAAATATGAGTAAAGTAAGACTGCCGGCTGGAATCTGCGGGGATTGGATATGGTTGAAAGATCATGCGGTGAGAGATTCGTTTCTTCTGTTCCGCAAAGAATTCAGTGCGGATTTTTCAGATAATGATGTTGATCTCTGGATCTCTGCAAATACAGCTTATCAGCTTTTTATCAATGGCCGTCTGGTCGGGTTCGGACCTGCCGGTCATCACAGTACCGCAGGCTGTTACATCGATCAGCACAGTATCGGATTTTTTCTTGAACCGGGACGTAATGTTATAGCTGTAAAAGCGTTATACAACACCTCATGTTCCGGTGATGTTGACCTCCGTCCTCCCGGATTATGGTGTCAGATGACCGCAGGTGAAAAACTTGTTCTCTGTACCGGTGACGACTGGGATGTTATTCCGGCTGATTTCTGTTCAGGCAGACGTCCGCAGACGGCTCCGGGGGAAGGTTTGACAAATCTGTTCCATTCCGAACTTTGTCCAGCCGGTTGGTCATCTGTTGATGTTACCAAAGGAACTGTGTGGCGGAAACCTGATATGATCGTTGCGTTGGAAAATTTCCCGCTCCGTCCCGAACTGTATCCGATGCCTGCACCGGTGATTGCTGCGGAAAATCCGGTGTTTAAACTGTTTTCTCTCGGAAAAGTGACTGCCGTGCCGGCCTGGACTGCTGTTCAATTTGATGTTGACAGGGCAGGGGATGGAGAAACTTTTTCTGCAGCCGGATATGTTTTTTCTGAAAAAACAGAAAATGTCAGGATCCTTTTGTATTCCGATGATCCATTCAAACTGTACTGCAACAATCAGCCGGTTGCTGATCTGCTGCGGGCAAACGGTGAAAATCATTTTGCACTTCAGTTCGTCCCCGGATGGAACCGCCTGCTGCTGGTCCAGACACCGGCTTCGTTTTCAATGGGATTTATGATGGTCTTTCCCGACCGGACTCAAGAAGATGATTTGGTCGTAAGACAGGATACCATTGATTCCGCAGCTCCCGGTTGGTGTGTCGCAGGTCCCTTGCGTCTTACGATGAATGAGGCAACTCCATCGTTGCGGTTTGACCGGCTGCAGGTAAGCACTTACGATTGCAGGATAAGTTCGATTCCGTGCATGGAGGCATTGCTCGATCACTCAAAAATGGAAACGGACGGCGGAGGGGATGATCTCAAACCGATGAAGACCGGAGAATTCAGGGTCTGGAAACTACCGGCAGCAGCTTACGGATTTGTGAGGGTGAGCGTCGAAGCCGGCCTCGGAGATATCGTCGATATATCTGTAGCCTCCGGCTGCGGTATAAAAAATGCACTGCCGGGCATCTCCGGACAGCGCAGCACCGGCAGCATGGTGTGCCGCAGAGGTACATCTTCCTATCTGCTTTTTATGCCGGAAAACTGTTTGTACGCCAGTGTGTTCATTCGTTCTGCCTCCGGTAGCGTGAAGATCGTATCGGTCGAGTTTTATGAGTTCACACGGGAGTTTTTCAGGGAGGCGGAATTCAGGTGTGCCGATGACACTCTGAACCGCATCTGGAATGCCGGAAAGCTGACAATGAAAAGGAACGCAAGTTTTGTTCCGCTGGCAGACTCACGGATCTCGCAGGATGTGTTTCTTTTTGATGCCTATGCCGATGCGGTCAATGCTTCAACCTTGATCGGAGACGGCGTGTATATAGCAGCAAAACTCCGCCAATTTCTTGACTTTCAGCTTGAAAACGGTGATATTCCCGCCATTACACATGGCAGAAGAAGACAATCACAGTTGCACCACATGTTATTCCTTCCACGCTGGATCATGCATAATTATTCGTTTTCCGGAAGTATCGTCGAACTTGAACGCAGTCTGCCTGCGCTGGATTTTGTCCGGGATTTCTTTGAGTCCATGATCGATCCTGATTACGGTTTGCTGGTATTCCCTGCTGATTGGCACAAGGCGGACAGCCGGTTGAGCAGAGTTGATTTCCGCAACGGCAGGATCTCCAGTTGTCTTAACTCACTGTTCTGCCGTTTTCTGTTGTCGGCATCTGATGTTTACAGGGTATCAGGAAGCCGGAGCGGAGAGGCAGGGCACTGTCTTGTCATGGCAGAAAAAATTGCAGGACAGGTGAGAAAATTCTGTAAAGATCCGGAAACCGGATTGTTTTACTCCTGGGCAGATAAAGATAGAAAAGACAGTTCGTTTGACTGTTTCTGCAACTTCTGCGCCATGTACGGAGGAATTATGGATCCTGATGATTTTGAAACGTTCTTTTTCAGGTTCTTCAATTATGATCCGCCGTTTGACAAATTCGACAGCATGACTCCGTACTCAAGTTTTCTATTTACCGAAATGATGTTTGCATGCGGACAGCGCAGGTGGATATACCGTTACCTGAAAGATTACTGGTCAAAACGTCTTACTGCCGATGACAGCGGCTGGATCAGTGAAAACACCGGTACAGTAAACGGAAATCAGTTCTCCAACGGCATGGTGATTTCTCCAAACGTATTTCTGGTAAAAGAAATACTCGGATTGCGTTCCGGAGACTCCGGACAGAATACGATGTTCTTTCATCCTGGCGTTGATTTTGTCGACAGTGCAGAGGGTATCGTTCCTTTGAACAACGGCAGGATCTTTGTAAAATGGACACGCACGGAGGACGGAGGATTGGAAGTCGTGCTTGACTCCAATATACCAGTCGCCATAATGCCGGAAATGAGCGGAGACCGTCTCAAACGTACCTCGTTTCAGGTGAGCGATCAGGTGACTCTGCTGAAACCTCCGGCTGATTTCGATGATGATGCTGATTGGTAAACAGTAAAAAATCCTGATTACCCGACCTCATGCAGTTCAAGCTTGAGGAAGCAATCAGGTTTTCAAATGGTATTCCGGGAAATTACGGTCAGCTGTTGAGATCAACAGTTATCGCCTGCAGGATGTCTTCGGCAGCTGCCGGTTTTGCCAGTTTTTTTGCATTGACTCCGCGTTCTGCCCAAAGTTCAGGATTGGCAAGAAAATCAGTCAGGATGTTTCTTGCACTTTCCGGAGACAGATCATAATTATCAAGCAGCGATCCTGCGTTTGAATCCGCAAAATACCGCGCATTGAAACGTTGATGATCTTCTGCCGCAAAAGGATAGGGGATCAGGACTGCCGGACGTCCGAACAATGCAAGCTCTGCTACCGAACTTCCTCCTGCACGGCTGAATACCATATCTGATGCACTCCAGAACAGTTCCATTTTTTCACTGGTATCTGTCACCAGATGTCTGAATTTTGCATCTTTATAAGTCAATACCGTTGAATCAAGTTTGCCTCTGCCGGTAAGATGAAGCACCTGGATATCTGATGTGTTGAGCTGAAGCAGGGCTTCCGGCAGAGCAGCGTTGAATACAGCAGCGCCCTGACTGCCGCCGAATATAAGGATGGTCGGCAGTGACGGATCAAGATCTTTGCCGTATATGCTGTTCAATTCTGATATCGCACTTGATTTCGTAAGCTGCTCTGCACTCCGGCACAAAGATTCTCTTACCGGCATGCCGGTGTGGAGCACCGGACACTTGATTTTCTCCGGATTTACCAAAGGAAATGCAGTTCCCAGAAAACGGGCAAATTGTGAAAGTATTCTGTTGGCTCTTCCGGCTTTGGCATTGCCGTCATGCAGATAAATCGGCAATCCTGCCGTTTTTGCTGCAATGACTGCGGGCAAAGAGGTGAATGCACCCATTCCGAGCAATGCCTGCGGATGGAATTTTTTTATTTCCTTGCGGCAGATAAAGTATCCTTTGAACGTACCGGCAGCGAATGCGACGGGAGATTTCCCGGGAGACGGCATCGGAGGCAGAAGCACTGAGTCGACACCCTGTTCTGCCGCAATCATTTTTTGAGCAGAAGCGTTGTTGCCGGCAAGAAGCAGTTTTACCTCTCCGCCCTGTTTCTGCATGGCTTTGGCGATTGCAAGACCGGGGTAAAAGTGTCCGCCGGTCCCTCCGCATGTAATAAGCATGCGTTCAAGTTTCATATCTTTGTTTTCCATTTTTATGCACAACTTTTCATTACTTCATCAATGTTGTGCACCGGTTCTTCGTAAAATGCTGTAATATCCTTGTTTTGTCAAACATATAACATATTCCACAACCGGCAAAAAGTCAAGTTTCAGACCGGACACATGACGTTATTGCGGTTTTATTTTTGAAAAACACTGGAAATTATCCGCTGACGGATATATATTCAATGCATACTGAAAAATTTCAACATCATGGAGTCCTGTGAAATAATGACAACGATCAAAATAAACATGTACGACGGCTGTGAAGACCTGATCCCTGCCAAAGCTCATCATGATGATGCGGCTTTTGACCTGCGGTCACGGATCGACACCATTCTGCCGGTCGGAAAAAGCACTCTGGTGCCGACCGGGGTTTTTATGGAACTGCCGGTCGGATTTGAAGCTCAGGTAAGACCGCGCAGCGGACTTGCGCTCAAGCACAGTATCATGCTTACAAACAGTCCGGGAACCATTGATGCCGGCTACCGGGGGGAAGTCGGAGTCATCATGTTCAATGCAGGTTCCGAACCGTTTGCCATCACCAGGGGAGACCGGATCGCACAGATGGTTATCTGCAAATTGCCTGAAGTAGACTTTGTATGTGCTGAACAGCTGTCTTCCACATCAAGAGGCGAAGGCGGATTCGGCAGTACCGGTAAAAATTGATTTTTCAACAGAAAGATACTTTGAAGAGATCGCAACGCAGCTGACTTGCCAGCGTGGAGGCAAGTTCCGTTGCGATTTTTTCTGCTCCGCTACTGGAACTTTCAAAGTAGTTTGAAATAAAATCAAGCATATCCGGTACAGAAAGAATGCAAGGCAGCTGTTCATCGCCATCGAGTTTTTCAGAGATCACCCTGCGGGCAGATTCCAGTATTTCACTCAACTGATAGAGTTGCGGCTCAAGCAGCAGTTCTATCACCGGAGAGGGCAGGGATTCCATGCGGGCAAACTCATTCATCATCAGATAGAAGTGAATGCAGGGGAACAGCGTTGTGACACCGTTTATTCTCAAAACGCCCTCTTTGTACAGATGAAGAGCTGCCGGAGGAAGCATGCCGGTGATTTCATCTCTGGTCAGAGTCCGGTCAAATGCCAACTCCTGATAAGGCGGATCCTCTTCCGCCATTTCCCTTTCAAAATGTCTGGCAAGCTCAAGCCACAGATGCGGAGAAGCTTCGCTGATATTAAGTTTTTCCGATGCTGATATTGTCTGGCTTACGACTTTTTCAAAACGTTCTGTCGAACATGCAAGGTGATGCCGGAGCAGCTCCGAAAGAGTTTCTGTTTGCGCTCTGACCAGCAGCCGGGCTTCAGTCCGGCCTCTTCTGAAGATTTTTGCGACATCGGGCAGGCCTGCTTCTTCCAGAAAACGGATGACTGCCGCATCGATTTCTCCGCGTCCGAATACCGGTTCAGGACGTTCAACATGGCTCAAGGTGAATTCCACAGCAAGGGCAATATCTTCCGCCATGAAACTTGAATCACTGCGTCCGGCGGCGAGAAAACAGCCGATCAGACGGGTCTGAAGTGCCATTGCATCAAAAGGCATGCGGCTGCCGTCAAACTCCTGTACTTCGACAGACGGAAGAGAAAGCGATTTTACCATGATCTACACCATTTGAGAAAGAATTGTTTTATCCCGCATCAGCAGTGCTGCTCCGCGCGCAGTGTCATCTCCGGAAAGAAATGAAAACTCTATTGCAAGAGAGTCTGCCGATCCGGCAAGGCTGTTGCTTTTAAGCATATTCAGTATCGGAATACGCAGTTTATCTTTGAGTTGAGCAGTTTCTCCGCTTAAAATTATCATGTCCGGATTGAGCAGTGTCACGACCGGTATCAACGCTTTTCCTACGGCTGAAGCCAGTTCCTCTGCCAACAGTTTGGCTGCCATATCGTTTTCTTTTGCAGCACAAAGTGCCTCAATACTGAATTCTTCTTCTGAAATATCCGACTTTTGTCCGCTCTGAAGCAATTCTGAAAAACGCTTTTTCAGGGCCGGGATCGAAGCCACAGCTTCCAGACACCCACGGTTTCCGCAGCTGCATACCGGACCATCCGGCTGGATGATAAGGTGACCGATTTCCATTTCATTGCCGGTTGCTCCGTAATAGATCCTGCCGTCGGCAACAAAGCCTGCGCCGATCGTATTGCCAAGACAGATGTGGACCAGTCTTGCCGGAGATGCTTTGCCTCTGGAGATATACTCCATGTGTGCCCGGACCATTTCTCCTGCCCACACTCCGCAAGGCACACCTGTTTCTCCGGTTATGCGACTGGCGGTATCAATATTGTTCCATCCGGGGATATTGACTGCATTAAGAGACACACCGCGTTCAAGATCGACCGGACCGGGATCGGAAAATCCGGCTCCGCATACTTTGAACCAGGATTTGCCGGCACGCTGTTTCAACAACGAAACAGCCGAAAAAATTTCGGTAAATACATCTTCTGCAGAATTGCGGTTTGAGGCAGTGATCTCTTCCCGGTCAAGAATGCTGCCGTTATTGTCTGTACGGACAGCAGTCGTTTTTCTGGTATTAAGATCGATGCCTATCCAGTTGGCGATATCGGGATTACATTCCAGTTCCGGAGCTTTTCTGCCGGTTTTTTTACCGCGTCTGGCAGGTTCGATAAGCAGTCCGGAGGACTTCAGCCTGTCAACCGATTCAAACACGGTTGCAGCTCTGATTCCGGTATAGGCAACCAGTTCCGGCCGCGGCGCATGACCGTGACGGAACAGATAAGCAAGTATTTTGTGATCCAGTTCTTCTCTGCGGCTCATTACTTCAGCCCCAGTACATCCTGCATATCATAAAGACCGGGAGCCGCAGTCGAGAGGAACTCCGCTGCCCGGAGAGCTCCGCGGGCAAAGGTGTTGCGGCTGGAGGCTTTGTGAGTAAGCTCGACTCTTTCTCCATTCAACGCAAAAACAACAGTGTGATCACCGACTACATCTCCGCCACGCAACGAGTGCATTCCTATTTCGTGTTTGGTCCGTTCACCGACAACGCCGACTCTGCCGTGACGCAAATCTTCTTCGTACTTCCAGTCTCTTGATTCGCATACGACTTCGGCAAGACGGGCAGCTGTTCCGGAAGGTGCATCTTTTTTCAGGTTGTGATGCATTTCAACGATTTCCACATCGGCATCAAGTCCGAGGACCAGGGTCGCTTCCCGGACAAGTTTGAAAAGCAAATTGACTCCGATACTGTAATTGCCGGCAACGACCAATTTTGCACCGTTATCAGCCAGACGCTTGAATTCAGCTTTGTCTTCCGCTGTAAGAATGGTCGAACCGATGACAACTGCGGCTCCGGCTTTGACGCAGGCGCGGGTTGCTTCAGGAACTCCGGCTGTTGCAAAGTTGATGACAACGTCAGGTGATGATTTCAATATTTCATCAAGATCAGATGTTATGGTCACTCCGAGTTCTCCGGTTCCGGCAAGGAGACCGGCATCTTTTCCAAGATCAGGAGAGCCTGCGTATTCGGTTGCACCGGTGAGTTCAAAATTATTGTTTGCGGCAATATTGGCAACGAGCATTCTGCCCATTCTTCCGGCGGCTCCGATAATAACTGTCTTGATCATAAAAATATCCTTGTTGTTTTGAGTTTCTTCTGTAAAAAATGTACATCTATATACAATACACCGGAAAATGGGAAATTTCAAATAACCGAGGTGATTTCAAAACTCCTCTAACTTGTCAAAGGCCCTCGCTTCGATCTGTAATTTGAAATCGCCTCATCCGGCTTTCCAGAGATATTCCCCAAAAAAGTAAAGGCTCAAACGTCAGACGTTTGAGCCTTTGGTATGTTGAAAAACAGATTTTTTATCAGTTCTTCATAACATCGCTGAGATCGATGATCTCACCGGACTGGATGGATTTGAACACCGCATCGCCGATGGAGATGGCGCAGAGACCATCTTTGGAGTCAGCGAGGATATCATAGGGACGGTCTTCTTCAACCCCCATGAAGATGTCTTCACGGATGAGAGGATCGCCGCCGCCGTGACCGCCGACACCCGGTTTGATCCAGATGCGCTCACGGGAACCGAAAATCGGGAAGTAATCGATGTATCTGTTTTCCTCGTGGGGGAAGGTGGTACCGCCGGCACCGCCGATCTGCTCGCATTCGATACGTCCATGAGTACCATTGATGGCAAGTTTATAGCCTTCATACGGGGTGGAGAAGTTTGCAGAGTAGTTCAGCAGAACGCCGTTGGCATACTGCACGTTGGCAACGAAAGTATCATGGATGTTGATCTCGCTGTCAAACATGCACTGGTCGGCGCGGTAGATTTCGGGAGTAAAAAGCAGACCGTGGGAAGCATCGAAAGCATCCAGGTGATCGTCATGGATCTTGATGGAGGTCGCGCGGGTTTCCCAGCAGGCCTTGTAAGCACACTTCATGAATTCAGGACATTCAGTGCAATGACGTCCGTCTTTCTTTGAGGGGTTGAACGGACCGTTCGGACCATAGTGATTGAGAGCACCGAAAGCATGAACCTTCACCGGATCATTGCAGCCGATCCACCAGCTGACCAGGTCGAAGTGGTGGCTGGACTTGTGGATGGAAAGACTTCCGGAGTTCTCACGCATACGGTTCCAACGGTGGAAATAGCTGGAGCCGTGTTTGATATCGATGTACCAGTTCAGGTCAACATGGGTGACTCTGCCGATTTTGCCTTCCAGAACCATTTCGCGCAATTTGCGGTGGGTCGGAGCATAACGGTAGTTGAAGGTGCAGGTGACTTTGCCCTTGGATTTCTTTTCGGCTTCCCGGACCTTGACAGCCTGTTCCCAGTTGATGGTCATCGGTTTTTCAGTGATGACATCAAGATCTTTTTCCAGAGCTTTGATGATGTATTCAGCGTGAAAACTGTCGCGGCAGACAACGAACACGGCATCCGGCCTGGTTTCTTCGATCATCTTGTCGAATTCATCGACCTTGTAGCAGGGAACATCGGCACTTTCCGGGATCTGACGTTTGCAGACATCGAAACGGATGGGGTCGATATCAAGCATACCGACGAACTCCGCCTGCTTGGAGAAGGTTTCATACATCGGCTTGATCCACATTCCGATAGCACGACCGGAAACACCACAGACAACATATCTTCTTTTTGCCATAATAAAAAACTCCTGATTGATTTTTTTATGGTTGTTTCAACGCAAGTTTTACGTTAAAGTAAAATATACACCTGATATATTTATTTGCAAGCTGTTTTATTTTAATTTCCGTAAAACTTTTTATCAATCACATCTGATTTCAAGTTCGTTATACATTTCCATAACGGTTTTCATCGCCTTGTCAACAGACTCGCCGCGGGCAAGCAGCACCCCGACGCGGCGATGTCCGTGCACTTCGCCTTTGCCGAATACACGCATCGCACTGTCGGGATACGCAAGTACTTTTTCGACATTTCCGAACGAAACGCAGCTGCTGTCTCCGCGGGCGACGATCGCCTTGGAGACTGAAGGTCCGTGGAAACAGATGTTGGGGATCGGCAAACCGAGGATCGCACGCGCATGAAGCGCAAACTCGGAAAGATCCTGGGAGATCATCGTGACCATGCCGGTGTCGTGCGGACGCGGGGATACTTCACTGAAAATGACTTCATCTCCTTTTATGAACATTTCCACACCGAATATACCGCGTCCGCCCAGAGCAGAGGTGATCTTTCCGGCAATTTCCTGCGCTTTTGCTTTTGCCGCAGCAGACATTGCCTGGGGCTGCCAGGACTCCTGATAATCGCCATCCACCTGATGATGACCGATCGGCTCAAGGTAACTTGTGCCGCCTGCGTGTCTGACTGTCAGCAGGGTGATCTCATAATCGAAGTCGACAAATGCCTCAACGATGACTTTTCCGGCACCGGCTCTGCCGCCGGACTGTGCCTCCTGCCATGCCGGTTCGATATCGGCTTCAGATTTGACGGTGCTCTGACCGTGACCGGAGGAACTCATGATCGGTTTCACCACGCAGGGAATACCGATCTCTTTGACGGCATCGACAAATTCATCATGAGTTGCGGCAAAGCGGTAACGCGAAGTTTTAATGCCGAGTTCTTCGGCGGCAAGACGGCGGATGCCTTCGCGGTTCATTGTAAGGTAGGTGGCTCTTGCGGTCGGGATGATGTTGTATCCCTCTTTTTCAAGCTCGAGCAAAGCTGTCGTTGCGATCGCCTCGACCTCGGGAACGATATAATCCGGTTTTTCGCTTTCGATCACCCGGCGCAGCTCTTTTTCATCAAGCATATTGATGACATAACTGCGGTGCGCCACCTGCATGCCGGGGGCATTCGGGTAACGGTCAACGGCGATGACCTCAACGCCGAGGCGCATGAATTCGATGATGACCTCTTTGCCGAGCTCTCCGGAGCCGAGCATGAGCACTTTGATCGCGGACTGTGTCAATGATGTTCCAAGTGTTGTCATTGTTGTCTGTTCCTTGTTTTTTTATGCAGATCCACCTCTTTTTGGAAAGAGGTGATGTTCACTTGAGATAATATACAGTTGTGTTTCGTTTTATGCAAGGTCTTGAAAAGATGATTATCAGGAGATATATTAATATAATGTTATAATGGGCCGTTTGATGCGGTTGCGGCAGATAAAAATAAATACAACGGAGTATCAACTGTGAAATACGATGACTACGGAACGATCCGGCACCGGAATACCGCCGGTACAAAAAAAATCCGTTTGATTTGTATTTTTCTGCTTGTTGCTGCCGCTGCCGGAACTGTGATCTATCTGACATTGCCGAAAAAAACAACGGAACCTGTACCTGTTTCCGCAGAACACGATCTCAAGACTGATGATGTCAGGACTGAAACTTCCGTTCTTCCTGCTGAAGAAAAACACGATCTGGCAAAAACTGTTCTTCAAAATGATCCGGCATCTGAAAAAGTCACAGAAGGGCAGGGGACAGACAGCAGCGAGCAGGGCGGTCCGGAAGAGAAAGCTGTAAAAAAACAGCAGAATACCGCAGGCAGTATTCCTGAAAAGGGGGTTCCGGGCCCCGGTGATGTTCCGCCAGAACAGGATAAACCGCAGGTGCCGGAAGAAAAAAACACTGACCAAAACATCCATGAAAAAATCAGCATGATCGAAAAGCTTTACGCTGCCGGTGATTTTTCCGGAGCATCCGCCGCCGCGCAGCCTTTGCTGAAAAGTCTAACAGACGGTTCTCCGGAAAGCCGGAAAACTCTGGAGCTGTTGAGCAATTCCAACTGGCAGCGTTTTGTCAGCAGAGACACTTCCGGAGGCTTCGGTATTGATTATACTGTTGCCGGAGGTGATTATCTTGGAAAAATAGCCGGAAAACACAAAACCACAGTTGCTGCTGTAATGAAAGCCAATCGGCTGAAAAATACCCGTATACGTATCGGACAAACTCTTTTTCTTTTGCCGGGATCATGGAAAATAACTGTGTCAAAACAGAAACGTCAGCTGATACTGCTGCGCGATCAGAAGGTGTTCATGGGATTTGATGTCGGTATCGGCAGGGCAGGGAAGACCCCCAGTGCTGATTTTGTCATTCTGGACCGTTTGAAAAAACCGGTATACCGTACTGCCGATGGAAAAATATTCAAATATGGCGAACCCGGCAATGAGCTGGGAGAATACTTTCTGAAACTTGCATCATCAGGAACTCCCGGTAAACCTTTGCTCGGCTACGGAATACACGGAACTCCTGATGAAAGTACTGTCACCAGAAGTTTGAGCAACGGCTGTATCAGGATGCGTAATGCTGATGTTGAACGGCTGTATTATATTGTTCCGGCAGGAACGCCGGTTGAAATCAGAGATTAAAAAATTATTAAATAAAAAAGTTGGAGCAGAAAATGGCAGAGTTTTATTTGGATTTTGAAAAACCTGTTTCAGAATTGCAGAAGAAGATCGATGAACTTCAAAATATTTCAAAAGACAACAAGCTGGATGTGAGTTCAGAACTTGAAGCTCTTGTGAATAAACTTGAAACGATGAAAAAAGATATTTACACCAATCTTTCCGCCTGGCAGCGTATTCAGCTTTCCCGTCATCCGGAAAGGCCGTATACTCTTGACTACATCGAGCATCTTTTTACCGATTTTACCGAACTTTCAGGAGACCGCCGTTTCGGAGATGATCATGCTGTTGTCGGCGGTTTTGCTCTTTTCCGCGGTACCCCGGTCATGGTTGTCGGTACCCAGAAGGGCAGGAATATGAAAGAAAACGTATACCGCAATTTCGGTTGGCCGTCTCCTGAGGGATACCGTAAAGCGATGCGTCTTATGCGTCTTGCTGATAAAGCAGGTGTGCCGGTCATCACATTCATCGACACTCCCGGAGCTTTTCCCGGTGTTGCCAGTGAAGAGCGTCACATTGCCGAAGCTATTGCTGTGAATTTGCGGGATATGTTCTCTTTGAGTGTGCCGGTGATTTCGGTCATCATCGGGGAGGGGGGCAGCGGCGGAGCCATCGGTCTCGGTGTCGGCAACCGTATTCTGGTAATGGAAAATGCTTATTACTCGGTCATTACTCCCGAGGGATGTGCTGCTATCCTCTGGAAAGACAGAAAATATGCTCCGCAGGCGGCAGATGCGCTTCAGCTTACCGCTGAACGTCTGCTGGAACTCGGAGTTGCCGATCAGATCATCCAGGAACCTTTCGGCGGTGCTCACAGGGACTTTGCAGCTGCTGCCGAACTGGTTGGCAAAGCACTGGCTTCCAACTTGAATGCATTGAAACGTTGTTCAAAAGAAAAACTGCGTGAACAGCGTTATGAAAAATTCCGGGCAATGGGTAATTTTGATGTTATTGCAGAAACTTCAGAAGAGGTTCCTGTATCGGAAGAGAGCGGCAATGAATAATACCACTGCGGAAATAACTGTCCGTCCTGCGACAGAAGATGACGTTCCTTTTATTCACGCTCTGCTCGAACCGTATGCCGACGAAGGTATCGTTTTGCGGCGGAGCAGGGAGGATATTCTGTTTTACATCAGAAATTTCCGTACTGCATGGATAAACGGAGAGATATGCGGTTGTGTGGCTGTTCGTGACTTCGGCAACAAACTTATGGAAGTGCGTTCTCTTGTCGTTGGTAAAAAGTTCCAGGGAACCGGGGTTGGACGCAAACTTATTGAATTTGTTCTGGAGCAGCTGGGCAGCATGTATCCGGAAAAAGACTGGAATCTGTTCACGCTCACCGGTCAGGCTGTTTTTTTTCAGCGTCTCGGGTTTAAAGTCGTAAACAAAGAGATGTTTCCGGAAAAGATATGGAGCGATTGTTCAAAGTGTAAAAAACAGCACTGCTGCGATGAAGTTGCTTTACTTTACGATCACAACGCCTGAGCATCGCAAAAATCCAGATTATCGGCGATCTGTAAACAGGTCGCCTTTTTTTGTGTCTCATAATTTTCTTATTAAAAACACCTGCTGTTTATTTGCATTTTAAACCGCCGCCAACAGCAGGGAATATTTTTGCATCCTCAACATCATTGCGCTGCCAAGTCGCGTCACAGTTGTTTTATTTACGATTTGTAACGTCGCATAATATATGTTATGTAAAATCAAATACAGTTGTTTTATCGCTTGTCAAATGTGATAATGTGCTGATTATAAAGGTGTTGAATAAGTGTTAACAACTGGTTGTTAATAACTTTGTGAATAGTTTGGCGACAGTTTTTGTAAAAAGGTCCGGGATGTTATGTCGATGAACCTTTAAAAAGTCATTCAAAAAATGGCAAAGATGCCATTCGCAAAGAGCTGAAAAGGGTAGTTTGAGGTTGCTGCCAACAAGGTAACAGCCGAAAACGCTCCCTTTATCAGATCGAAGCGAGGACGCTTTGACTATTTTGAGGAGTTTTGAAATTGCCTCTAAATCCAAATGTATTTCCATGATCCACCTTCTTCCTGACATAACAAATCACCCCGGAATGACCGTTTCAGCGGCAAAACAAAAGGACTGCCGCCCCCGGGAGCTGTTTACGCAGTTCTGATACATCTAAACACAATATTTTCAAAAGGTCACAGCGTTTTCCTGCCGTAGAACTTGCGGACACGGTTGAAATAATCGTCAAGACGTTCTATTTCAAACTCATCGACCATCTGTGCTGCAGTAATATCCGGATCTTCAGAATAAACAAGTACAGCTCCGATATATCCCGGATCAGAAACCCGGATCCTCTTACCGTATTTTTTGCGGGCGGCGCGGATCTTATCCCGGTTGTAATCAAGATGAACTACTTCATAATCAGTATTGATCGCAGCAGTCGCATAGGGATGATAATTGGTTGCCGATGCAACCGGTATCCCGAGAGGATCCAATATCGCACACTGTCCGCGGAACGGGATGCTTCCGACAAAAAAACTGCGGCATGAATACGCCCAGTGTGACTGCACGTGACCGCCATGATACATACTGGAAAACAGCATAAGTTCCGGTTTTTTCTGCACGTAACGGTCCAGCAGTTCCATATAGTTGAGGTCGAAACAGATGGCAAATCCGACCTTACCGAACTCGGTATCAGCAACGACTTCAGAGTTTCCCTCGATCACGCCTGCGATCGTTTTTTCTTCGACGACCGGATAAAACTTGTAATAACTTGCAATCTCTCTGCCGTCGCGCCCGAGCAGAGTAGTGACATTGCGCATAGTGCCGTCTCCGACCCGGCGGACTGCGGAATAAGCTATTGCACAGTTATTATCCGCCGCCTTGCGGGAGAAATATTCAAGGAAAGCATTGCCGCGTTCAGCATAGTATTCTTTGCGCTCACCGTCGATGGGCATCGCAGGAAAACGGTCGCAGCACTCGGGAAGCACGATCAGATCGGGCTGGTCAGGAAGTATCTGATCCAGATTTTCATCCCAGTGTTTTTTCATTTCCGCAACGGCTTCTTTTATTGCCGGTCTTGTCTGCGGCGGTTCCGGACCGAGAGAGGTCACAGTAAAACGTCTCATTTATACACTCCGTTATATTTGAATTGGCGATGAGGTTATTTCAAAAGTCATTCAAAAAAAATGGCAAAGACGCCATTCGCAAAGAGCTGTAAAGGGCAGTTTGATCCGTCGTCGCCTTGCGGCTGTGCCGTGACAAGGGTCGACACCTGCAAGGTAACAGCCGGAAACGCTCCCTTTATCAGCTCGGAGCGAGGATGCTTTGACTGTTTTGAGGAGTTTTGAAATTGCCTCGATATCAGAAAGAAACATGCACGCTTCCGGATATTCTGGTAGGCGGTGCCATGATCTGCAGGCCGGGAGAGTTGCTCCAGTCCTCTCTGTCCCAGGAGCGCAGAAGAAGCGGATCGGTCGGTTCGCCCCAGGGGTTGAGATCGATGATAAGCAGTTCCTCTTCACTGGTCACATAAATATCCATAACAAAGTTTTCAAGCGGCAGCTGCCAGGCAACAGCGGAAACCAGTCTTTCAGCCTTTTTCCAATACCGGCTCCCGCGCTTGTCAAGAAGCGGAAAGTGGCGGATCAGCCAGTACTGACTCATCGCGGCAAGTTTGCCGTTGCAAACGAAAAGCCGGAATTCCCTCGCCTTGGTGATGTGCCGGTAGGGACGCAGACAGATAAAACTCACATTTCCGGCGGCAGCAGCACGGCGGATCTTCTCACTGAAAAAAAGATAGGTCCAGGCACTTTCCGGAGAAAACACGGCTCCGTGTTTTTTTCTGAACCGCTCGGTATCGGTGGGCGCACACATATCCGTTGAAGTAAAGCAGTTTCCGGAAATGCGTGACATCGGCAGGCGCAGATCGGCAACCACCTGACGGGAAACTGCACGCGGAATATCCTGACGTGCGTCATCATCCGCCGCCAGCAGCGCGACCGCTTCCGGACGCAGACGGACAAAAGACGTCGGAAATGTATGAGAGGAAAAATAAGGATACCAGTTCTGGATCTTGAGAAATTCGTTATTGCTGCTCATTTTCCGTCACCTGTGTTTTTTCTTTGTTTTCACGTTCGATACGTCCTGCGGCATAAAGCCAGTAGATAAGCAGTCCTGCCATGAATACAGAACCGAAACTGAACCACGGAAGAGCCAGAGCCGGAAAAGCGGAGGCCACCAGCATTGCAGGAAATCCGGCATAAAGTCCGATCTTCCAGAACTCGCCGAAGCTGAGAGTAAGCGGATAACGTCTGCCGGAGGTAAGTCTGAACATTCCGACAAAAATCGCCGTATAAAGGAACGGCAGTATCAGTGTCAGCAGCAGATACTGGAAGAAAAATCCGGCGACCATCACTCCTGAAAGAGTTCTGCCCAGTTCATCAGCGGTGAATGATTTAAAATCATCAAAATCCCACCGTTCATTGTTTTCGAGGATCAGTCCGGAAAGCTCTGCTGCGGTAACGGTGCGGTTGCGGGTACGGAGCATCTTATCGTCATCGGGCATAACTGAACTTACTGTCCAGCTGCCGCCGCCTTTGGGCAGAGCGGTGGCAAAACCGCGCGGTGCCCACAATATGATATAAGAACATTTCTCCAGTTCATCAGTATTGCATTTCACCTTTCCGGCAGGGAAATACCACAATCTGCCGCCGTCCGGCAGTGCCAGATAACGCGACGTGGAGGGATCTTTCTCCGGAACCAATCCGGATGAGGTATTCAGCACTTTGTCACCGAAAACCGTTTTAAATACCGAAACAGCGGCACTCAACACGGTTTTTTTGCGGGAAACTTCGCCCCAGGTGATAAGCACTGTACAGAACAATGCCATGAGCACCACGTGAAAAACCGTGCGTCCCCAGGAGTGACGGCACAGAGTCCGGAACCCCGAAATACCGGAACAGGTCTGGAACAGAGCTCCGGCAAAAGAATATACCGTTTTCATTTTCTGGTTACCCTGCGGAAATTTTTACGTTTGCCGTTATCGATCAGACGCTGAAGCTGTCCGGAAATACGTTTTGCCGCTTCGGGAGCAAGGCGGTCGGTGAAGAGCAAGCCGTCAAGATGATCGGTCTCGTGCTGGATACAGCGACCGAGCAGACCGCCGCATTCGCCGCCGATCACAGAACCATCCAGCCGCATGGCGCGGAAAACGATCCTGGCAGGACGGACGACCGGAGCATAGATCTCCGGAACCGAAAGACACCCTTCGGTGCGTTCGCTCAATTCATCAGACTTTGCCGTGATCTCCGGATTGACCAGAGCCATCGGCATGGAGTCATACATCTGTTTTTCAAAATCAGTAAGATCCTTCGACTCCTCTTCGGATAACGGAACATCTATCACGATCAGCCGGAGCGACTCGCCATACTGCGGAGCAGCAAGTCCGATACCGTCGAATGCGACCATGCTGTGAAACATATCTTCAGCCAGCTGACGGATCTCAGGAGTAATCAAACCAACCGGAGATGCATTCCTGGCAAGGACTGCATCTCCGGCGGTACGGACTTCATATCGTTTTTTGCTCTTGAACATAAGCAGACAATGGTTACTTCGCAGGTTTTTCCGTGGCTGTCGCCGGGATCACCGGAGCAGTTTTACCGGCAGGTGCTGCTTTTTTCACAGCCGGAGCCGCTTTCTTTGCAGGTGCTGCTTTTTTCACAGCAGGAGCCGCTTTCTTCGCAGGTGCTGCTTTTTTCACAACCGGAGCGTTTTTGTTTTCCGGAACTTTATAGTTCTCCAATCCGGGAGCAACATTTGAAGCCTTGCCGGACTGATTGAGATAATACTCTGCGGTATTGACACCTACGGCAGCATCGAGCTGGGCGCGGGCATTCTGGATATTGATATAGCTGGAAGCCAGATTGGTTTCAGCCTCGACCAGGTCACGCTGTGCTTCGTTCAGACGGGTAAGTTCGGCATTACCGGCACGGTATTCATCATCCACCAGATCGCGCTGCTGTTTGGAGAGATCGCGTGTTCTCAAATACAGCTCGGTCTTTTTGACACTCTGAACGTAATTGGCATGAGCGGTGCGGACATCTCTCACTACATTGAACCACTGGGTGGCAACACTGTAATCGGCAATGGCAAGATATGCCTGATACTCACGGACCTTGTTATAGCGGATCAATCCGTTGAAGATCGTCCAGTCTGCGGATATACCGTAGCTCAACGAGGGACTGTTGGCATGATCGTGGGCATGGGCAGCATGTTCAAAATGGCGGTAACGGTTGATGCTGGTACCGTAACCGAAAGAGACGAATGCGGAAGCCTGGGGAGAATAGCTGCTGTAAGTGGAGTACATCTGATAACGGGAGATCTCAAGCTGTTCACGGTATCCCTTGAGGTCAGGACGGTTGGCAAGAGCCGCATCAAGATAGATATCGACCGAGGGCAGTTTTTCAAAATTGCGTTTGATATCGGCACTGTAGGTAAGTTCAGCCGGCAAAGTTCCATCGGGATACCCCATGAGCACGGCGAGAGCATAAATCGCAGTCTCATACTGATATTCGGCGGCGATCATGCTGACATCGGCATTGTTCATCAGGATCTTGAAGTTCAGCACATCGCTCAACGGAACAGCTCCGGCATCGAATTTGTACTGGGTATCTTTCAGAGAGGTCATCTGGAACTTGCGGTCCTCTTCTGCGATACGGCGGTTTTCGATCGCCAGCAGAACTTCGTTATAGGCGTAAGCGACGGAACGCATCAGCAGACGGCAGGCATCAGCTTCAAGGTGCTTCTGATAATTGACACCGTGTTTGGCGGCGAGCCAGTTGAATTCGCGGGCAAGACCGTCAAAAAGCAGCAGACTGGCGGAAACACCGGTATTGGTGGTGAAGCTGTCAGTTCTGCGGTGATTGCCGGGAGTACCGTAATCGGAGGCATTGACCAGATGGGTTGCCCAGGTGTGTTTGTTCTGCATATCAAAACTTGCAGAGATCACCGGGGAATATGCACCGAGTGCCTGATAATATTTGGAACGGGCGGCATTGATCGCAAAAGATGCGGAAATATAATCCGGATTGTTGCGGAGTGCGATCTTCTGGGCATCGGCAAGAGTCAGAGTCTTCATGCCTTTGAAAAGATCATCGTTTTTATCCTTTTCACGGTGAGTGAAAGAATTGCTGTAAGCGGCTTTCGGTGCTTCCGGATAATTGTAACAGCCGCAGAGCAGCGCAAGTCCGGCAGTCAGAGCGATCAATTTCACATTACTTCTCATTGTTTGTATATCCTGAATTGTTTTAAAACTCATTTTTTCGGATTTCTTAAGTTTTTTACTATACCACAAACAACGATATTTTTCAAGTAAATATTTTTCTGCTTTCCGTATTTTTTGACCGTTTTTTCATCATTCCGGCACTTAAGCCGGTCATTTGAATGATTTGTTATTGTCCCATTTTTTTGTGAAAGTTGTTCAAACTGCGGTGGCGCATCGCGGGCAATCTCGAGCCTTGCGCCTGTGCCGGTTTGGTCGTGTACAAAGGTACACTCCCGCACCGTACTCGGCGCAAAACTCGACATTGCTCCACGCTGCATCCACCGATCGCAGACAGAACCGTCTCTTGAGCTTGAAAAAACATGCTGTGTGATATATTTTAATTGAGAAAAACATATCTGAATGAGGATAAAATATAAATTTTTCACAAAATTTCGGACATTATCAAAAAATAAAAAAAGAATGAAAAAGAAATGAAATTTCTTATTACGCTTTATTTTACTGCAGCCGTTTTTTTGTTGTACGGAGCAGAAAAATATCACTTTTTCCTGGTGTCAGACACTCATCTCGGCGCGGCAGAGACTTATTGCACAGACCCTGCGGCTCCTCCCCGCAGCCGCACTAAAAAAGACATTCACCGTGCTGATAAAGTCATGCATCTGTATAATGATGTTTTTGCCGATATAGCAAAGAAATCTGACAAAAACAGTTTTGTGATCGAAGCAGGAGACCTCATTGAAGGTTTTACCCGCAATAAAGACGTCCATAAAAAAGTACTTTCAGATGCCATAAATCTGATGACCAGACATATCAAAACTCCGATCTACATGATCTGCGGCAATCATGAGTTTGTCGGCACAGGAGGCATGGAGGCATACAAGGAGACTTTTCTGCCGGCAGCTGCAAAACTTGCCGGCAGGGAAAAACTTGAAAATACAAACTATTTTATGAATTACGGGAAAGATCTTTATGTATTTGCAGATTATTTCCCTGTTCCCAACCGTTTTGCATTTCTCAAAAAAGTCCTGCAGGAACAGAAGACAAAACCGCGTTATGTCTTTTTTATCATCCATGCGCCTCCGATGTATGACTGGAATTTCGGAGAAGATGCCATTCCGCTTTTTGAGCTGCTGGCTGAATACAACGGTATAATCCTCGCCGGTCACAATCATCAGAACACTGTCACAAAATTTGAAAAGAACGGTAAAGCTGTCCGGCAGGTCACGGTTTCCACTTCGATATTCGACGGAAATATCAGGCGCAACTGGATAACTCCATCCAGTCAAGATCTGGAATATTTCAAAAAAAGTGTGATCCTCAAAGCAAAAAGGAGAAAGGTTCTCTCTTTCATCCCCGTTTTTGAAAAGCAGTGGTGTCCTTTTCTCACTGAATACAAAAAATTCAATGGGACAGGATACGCAAAATTTGATATTTCAGATGATGGTGTTTCGGTAAGTTTCCAGAGTTCCGACCTCACCAGAAAACCGGTAACTCTTCAGCTTTTGAAAAACAATCATAAACAACTGACAAAATAAAGAAAGTGTATGTAAAATGACAAAAACATTCTTATTCACAGTCATACTGCTGTTTTTTGCCCAAACGGTTTCGGCAAGGATTCTTTACATAACCCGTCACGCACAGGCCGGCGGCGTAATAAAAGAACTTCAGGAAAAAAATATAACCGCTGACATAGGGATACGTCAGGCAAAAAGCCTCGCCAATCATCTGGTAAACGAACTGAAATTCAAAGGCGACGTATACGCTTCGCCGTTCTACCGCACAACTGCCACAGCGGTATATACGGCAAAACTGCTCAACAAAAAAGTCATTCTTGACCCCGGATTGCAGGAAGTTGCCCGCTCCAAAAAGATTTCCCCTCCCGGGCTTACGCTGAAACTTATGGAAAAATATTTCCCCGGTATGACAACTCCGGGAAAACGTTACGCCGACGGTTGGCGCATATGCAACGAAAACGACAAAAAACGCCTCATCCGTTACGCAAAAACTCTTGATGCGATACTTGCAGAAACCAAAGGCGATGTACTGCTGGTTACCCACGGTGCAGGAACTAATGGTTTGCTTTCTGTTCTCAATAAAAGAAGAGCTGACAAGAAAGTTGCTCCTATGGCAGGAACCTCATGGAACTGTGCGCTTTTCATCTATGAACTGAACGGTCGGAATGAAGTAATAAGTACCAGATATGAGACCGGTTTCATGAAAGAAGAAGATATCACCAGCAACTTCCGCTGTCCGAAAATAGAGCGTCCGGACGATCCGCGCTACATGACAAGGGAGCAGGACAGAGCCAACCGGGCAAAGCAGCGCGAAGCAGCAAGAAAAGCAAAACAGGAATAAATAAAAATCATGAAAAAAGTTCTCTCAGCTTTAATTCTCGTTTCAGTTTTCTCACTCTGCGCCCGGGAACGTCTGATTTATGTGGCACGCCACTGTCAGGCTGGCGGAAAAAACAGTAAAGTCATCATGCCGGTCCCCGGCGATGCCGGAATAAGCCAGCTTGGTATCGAACAATCCAAAGCTCTCGGCAGACGTCTCAAAGCTCTTGGTTTCAAAGGAAAAATCTATGCTTCGCCGTACTTCCGCACGGTGGCAACAGCATGTTACGCAGCGGCTGAATGCGGAGCAAAAGTCTATCCAGATGCAAGAGTTCAAGAGCGGGTACATGCCGACGGCGGCAACATGAAAACAGGAGGAGCTACGCTTAAGCGTCTGCGCGAACTTTTCCCGGAACAAATCGCAGACGATGCCAAACTTGATGATGCCTGGCTCTACAAAAAAGAAGAAAAGAAAAACACTCAGGCTCACCGGAAAAGAATGGCAAAATCGCTTGACTTGCTTCTGGCAGAAAATCCGGATTCTGATATCATGATCGTCTCCCACGCAGGAGCTGTTGGGGCTCTTTCCAAAGAAATACAGAGTCGTTCAAAGCATAAATTTTATGGCCCGACCTGGAACTGTGCCTTATTCAGATATTCTGTCGATGACAATGGTAAATTCCATGTCAAAGCTTATGACATAAGTTTTCTTCCGGAAAATATGATAACCAACAATTTCAGAAGACTTTCTCCTGAAGAAAAGTCAAGTACAAAAAAAATCCAATCAGGAATAGATCACAAATACAATTTGTAAGCCGTTGTTATTGTCCCGTTTTTTGTGAAAGTTGTTCAAACTGC
>JAZSGR010000218.1:0-31876 GCA_045532825.1 Victivallaceae bacterium
TGCGCCGAGTACGGTGCGGGAGTGTACCTTTGTACACGACCAAACCGGCACAGGCGCAAGGCTCGAGATTGCCCGCGATGCGCCACCGCAGTTTGAACAACTTTCACAAAAAATGGAACAATAACAACTTATAACGCCAAAAAGCAACCGCCGGAAATTATTTCCGGCGGTTGAGGTAAAGGTTTTTCAACGTTCAAGCGCGCTCCCGGCACGGAACGGCATCGCAGGAAGATCTGCCTGATTACAGAGATTGCCGTCAGGATTATCCGACCAGCTGTACCAGACTCCCGTCGGCAGCGTAACGTCTTTCGAACTTAAAACTATTCTGCCGTTTTCAATTATAACTTCATCCGCAGGAACTGTTTTGCCGCTGATGTTTTCAAGATAAAATCCACGTGGCTCATCTCCTTTGAAATGAAGTCCGGCAGCAAAATCAAACTCAAGACGGAGCTTGTTTCCGCAAATATCCATACTGCGGAAACGCGGTCCGCGGCAAAGTTTACCCGCATCCCTGCCGTAATCCGCAAGCACGTATTCCGCAAGACGCAGTCCCACATCTTTCTTGTTCACCGGATGGATGTTTGTCTCATCCCCGAGATCCAATGCGGAAACTATTCCGACCGACGGCAGCTGCGAACACACTTTATTCTGCGACTCACGCAGCATCGCCCACGCCGCATCCGCATCAAAAGATGACGGCACATGGTAACTTGCCAGCTCCACCTGGATAAACGGAAAATCACCCTGCGCCCAGCGGTAACGCCAGTCTTCGATCAAAGTACGCAGTTTTCCGCAGTACTGTTTCGCCTCGACACAGTTTCTGGTATTGCTCTCGCCCTGATACCAGATAACTCCGCGTATGGCGTAGGGGATCAGCGGATTTACCATACTGTCAAAAAGAAGCGATGGCGTCTGCGGATTGCCGGGCACCCAGAAATCAATGACCGGATTGGGCTGGATGACTCCGGCATCATATTCAGCTTTCGCTGAATGATATCCGGCAAAAGCGATCCTGGAACCATCGGAGCTGCGTTCAAGATAAAAATCCTCCGGGAAACCGCCGACAGCTCCGTTATACAGATACGAGAACGCCCGGATCGCAATAAGATTTCTGCCGGCTTTGACCGTATCCGCAGGAACGGGATAGCAACGCGGCTTATCGTAAAATGAGGGATCAAATCCGCCGCCGCTTCTGCCGATCGCTTTTCCGTTGAAATAAGTGATGTCGCTCTTATCGATGCCCCCGGTATGCAGAAGCAGTTCACAACCTTCCCAGTCTTCAGGAAGATCCACTGCGATACGCACCCAGACCGCTCCGTTTCCGCCGATCTTCTGTTCCATCCACGACCCCGGGATCCTCATCTTTGCCCAATTTGAATCATCAAATGAAGCATCAGCATATCCGAGTGCTTCACCCTTATTGCCGGGATCTTTGACGGCAAAACGGTCGTTGAACGTCTTGAAAACAGTCTGGTAATCGTTTTTCCAGAACTCTGCGGTACTCTTTCTGCGGTTGATGAAATCAAGCAGCGGCGCAGTATCAGGATTGCGGCGCAAGCCGCTGCCGGAAGTCCAGGTCTCAATGTTGCTGCCGCCCCAGTTGCAGGAAATTATTCCCACGGGAACATCAAGTTTTTCCTGAAGTGTCCTGCCGAACCAGGAAGCGACTGCGGAAAAATCTCCGGCGTTTTCCGGCGTGAGTTTTTTCCATTCAGCATGAAAACGTGACTGTCCGGTACCATCCGCCTCGCGGGGAACGGTGAGCATGCGGAAGTTTTCCTGATCCTTTATGGTACGGATGAACTCATCTTTCTGCGCCATGACCTGCTCATGACCGTGCCGTACCCATTCCGGAGTGCAGTTCAGCGGGAAAGCCATGTTGGACTGACCGCCGGCAAGCCAGACTTCACCGACCAGAACATCATTTATTTCAACTTTTTCATCTCCGGATGCAGCCGTAAGAACGTAAGGACCGCCCGCCGGATATTCCGGAAGATACAGCATGAAACTGCCGTCGGATGAACAGCGGGTGACAAAATCATCTCCGGCAAATGAAACATTCACCATACTTCCCGGAGCCGCCGTTCCCCATACCGGAACCGGCATACCGCACTGAAAAACAGCTCCGTCAGTAAAAAGCGGAGCCAAACGCAGACAACTTTGCATTTCCATACTGAATTTCCCCTGTCTGTCAGTGAGCCAGCAGTTCGGAAACCTTTTGAAGCATAAGAGCTTCCACTGCGGCAAAATTTTGAGCCTGAACCGTCGCTCCGGCTGCCATGAGATGTCCGCCGCCGCCGAACTGCGCCGCAACCGGAGCAACCGGATATGACGGTTCTTTACTGCGCAAAGAAATTTTGAAACCATCCGGCTGACGGTGAACCAGCATGGCGATCACGACACCGTCTATCCCTCTTAAAATATCGATGAGTCCTTCATCCTCTTTCAGGGAAAAGTTGTGACGATCGAGCATATCCTGCGGAATAAAGGCATAGGCGAACTTTCCGCCGCAGGCGATCTTTATCTGATTTTGGATAAGTTCACCCTCGAAACCGAGCTGCCGCTGTGACTTGCTGAAAAACAGGATATTAACCAGACGTTCAAGATCCGCTCCGGCATCAAGCAGCTTTGCCGCAGTACGCAGGACATCACCGGTGGTATTGGAAAATTTGAAGCCCCCGGTATCGGTCATCATTCCTGAAAGCAGAAAATCCGCCGTTCTTTCCGATACCGGAAGACCGGATGCAAAGGCAAGAACCGCAACTATCTCACTGGCACTGGAGGCTTTGCCGTCTATGAAATCCCAGCCGGAAGTTTTCACCGTATTGGTAAAATGGTGATCCAGCAGGAACAGCCTTTTGCTGTTCCGGATCTTTTCCAGACATCCGGCATCAGCGACCCGCTCAAGCGCAGCACAGTCAAGAATGATAAAGGTGTCATACTGTTCCGGATCCGCCTCTTTCAGGCAGTCAAGACCGAACTTGAGATAACGCGCAGGCGGTTCCGCCGGCAGCACAACATCAGCTTTTTTGCCCTGATCCAGCAGAAATGAGCGCATACCGAACGAAGAACCTATGGCATCGCCATCCGGACGCAAATGAGTGAATATCAGAAATTTCTCACCTTGAAGCAGGGCAGACACCAATGCTTCAGGAATCTGCACTGCCATTTTCCGCTCCGTTCAGGATCTCCAGCACGCGGTCGCCCTTTTCCTGGCGCAGGTCGCGCTTGAAGTAAAGCACCGGAGTGTGCTTGAACCCCAGCTTTGAGGCGATACTGCGCTGAAAATCAACACGTGCCCGGTCAAGTTCAAGCATCACTCTTTCCTTGTCGGACTGCGCGCCGCCGAAGATACTCACATAAACTGTCGCATTGCGCAGATCGACACTGGATTTCACTTCAGTAACAGAAACCAGCATTCCGGGAGCAGCGATGAGTCCGCGGTTGATGTCCTCCGCAAGTTCGCGCTTGAGAAGCTCATTGACTCTGGTAAGACGGTCTACTTTTTCTGCCATATCACAAAGAAGCCTTCTTTAATTCGATTTCATAGATCTCGATCTCATCACCGACATCGAAATCGGTGAAGTTATCCAGGCGGATACCGCATTCCAGTCCGGCCTTGACCTCGCGGACATCATCCTTGAAGTGACGCAGACTGGCGACCTCTCCGTTATAGATAAGCTCTTTATTGCGGCGTACGCGCGCCTTGGCTCCGACTTTGACGACTCCGCTATCGACCCGGCATCCGCAGATTTTAGGTCCTTTGGAAAGTTCAAAGATCTGAAGGATGCGTGCCTGTCCGATCTCTTTTTCGCGTTTTTCAGGTTCAAGTTTACCGGCAAGAGCATCGGTGATATCTTCAAGCAGTTCGTAGATGATGCTGTACAGACGGATCTCGACTCCGCGTTTCTTGGCAAGATCGTTGACTCCGGGATTGACCCTTACGTGGAAGCCCACCACCATGGATCCGGTGGCGGCGGCAAGTTCGATATCACCGTCGCTGATCGGACCGACTCCGTTGGCAACCACTTCGGCACGGATCTTCTCGGAGGGAAGCTCCGCAAGAGACTGCGCGATCGCTTCACCGGACCCCTTAACGTCAGATTTGATGACGATATTGAGGTTGTGCTTCTGCTTGTCTTCGCTGTTGAGCTTGCTGAAAAGATCTTCGACAGAAGCGATACCGCTGGATGACGCCATCTGTCCGCGTTTATCGGCGATGCGCTGCTGGGCTTTTTCCCTTGCCTCGCGTTCGGTGGCACAGACTTCAAGTTTATCACCGGCTTCGGGAACTCCGGAGAGTCCCACCAGTTTGACCGGAGTACTCGGACCTGCGGATTTGATCCGGCTGCCTTTGTCATCAAAAAGAGTACGGACTTTACCGTAATGCTCACCCACCAGCACGATCTCACCGGTTTTCAGAGTACCATCCTGAATGAGGATGCTGGCAGTCGAACCAAGTCCCTGTTCCAGCTGCGCCTCAATGACCACACCGGATGCCTTTTTGTCAGGATTGGCTTTGAGTTCAAGCATTTCCGCTTCCATGAGGATACGTTCAAGCAAATCCGGCAGTCCCGCCTTGGTCTTGGCGGAAACTCTGACCGTACCCACTGTACCGCCCCAGTCTTCACTGGTGAGGTTGTTCTGCTGCATGTGGAGCAGGATCTTATCCGGATCAGCTTCAGGCAGGTCGATCTTGTTGATCGCCACGATGATCGGAACTTTGGCGGCAAGCGCATGATTCATCGCCTCGACCGTCTGGGGCTTGAAGCCTTCAGCGGCGGACACCACCAGCACCACGATGTCGGTGACGTTGGCTCCGCGGGCACGCATGCTGGAAAACGCCGCGTGTCCCGGAGTGTCGATGAAAGTGATCTGTTTACCGTTGAATTCGATAGTCGATGCACCGATATGCTGGGTGATCGCACCCGCCTCGCCTGCTGTGACGTTGGTGTGACGGACAGCATCCTGCAAAGAGGTCTTGCCGTGGTCGACGTGTCCCATGAAAGTGACCACCGGAGGACGTTCGCGGAGCAGTGCGGGATCTTCTTCTTCGATCTCTTCGATCTCTTCAGCAGCCTGTGATGCCGCACTGCCGATCTCAAGTTCAAAACCGTAATTCGCACAGAGTTTTCTGGCATTGGCTTCACTGACCGGCTGATTGATACCGGCAAGCTCACCGAGCTTGATGAGATCCATTATCAATTCATTCGGCTTTTTGCCGACTGCATCGGCGAGATCCTTCACCAGAAGCGGGACCGGCAGCACCACGGTCTTGCCTTTGTTTCCGGAACCGTCTTCAGTATTTTTATTCTTCTTGCCCTTGTTGTTCTTCACCTGCGGAGTCATCTCTACTCCGGAGCGGCGCGGCGGATTCTTTTTGCCGGAGTTGCCGCCGGATACCTTTTTGGCAACTGCAGAGGATACCGCAGCTTCCACCGTATAAAGATCATCGAAATATGCATCGATAAGTTCGATCATATCCTCCGGAATCCTGCTTGCTTCAGCCTTCGGAGTCTCGATCCCCTGGCTGTTGAGTTCCTTGATGATCTCCTGTGAAGATACTTTATATTTGACAGCAAAATCTTTGACAGTCATCGTATTTTTCGCCATGATTCACCCCACGATAATTCATTTTGCAAGCCGTTCCAGAGCTGCATTGATCTCATCGGCATCAATTCCCACGATCGCGGTAAGCGCAGCCGGATCGGCGGCTTTCACACCGTCGACGGTGACAAATCCGTTATCCACCAGAAGCTGGGCAGCGGCATTGGAAACTCCGAGCTCACCGGCGAGCTTTTCAGCGGCTGCCGCCAACTGTTCGGTGATCGAAGGAGCTGCTTTGCGCTCTGCTGATTCAGCATTGCGCAGGGAGATATTCCATCCGATGAGCTTGGCGGAGAGACGCACGTTCTGGGCGCGGCGGCCGAAAGCGATCTTGGACTGCTCATCTGAAACAGTCACAGTCAATTCGTGCTTCTCTTCATTGACTTCAACATCCTGCACTCTGGCGGGAGAAAGCGCATTTGCCGCATACTTTCTGATATCCTCATCGTACGGAACGATGTCGATACGCTCGTTATCCAGCTCATCGGTCACTCTGCGGACACGGGTGCCGCGGATACCGACGCATGCGCCCACAGGATCGACACGCGGATCGGAAGAAGCCACCGCGATCTTGGTACGCTTGCCGGGTTCACGGACACAGGCAACGATCCTGACCAGTCCGTCATGGATCTCACTTACTTCACGTTCAAAAAGCTTCACCACAAAATCAGAAGAAGCACGGGAAACGATCAGACTGGGACCGGCACTGTTGATATCAACTTTCTGAAGCAGAACATTGATGCGGTCACCGGGCATGTACTGTTCATCATGGACCTTTTCTTTGGCAGGCATGATACCTTCGGCTTTCTGGAAGTCGATGATGATGCTGCCGCCTTCAAAACGGCGCACTGTACCGTTGATGATCTGCCCGACACGGTCGGCAAATTCCTCCTGGACATTTTCCTTTTCGGCGCGGCGCAGCTGCTGGACGATCGCCTGACGGGCGGTCTGGGCAGCGATACGGCCGAAGTTTCGCGGAGTCACCTCCCAGTCCACGATCTCACCCGGCTTGACCAGCGGGAAACGCTCTCTGGCGCGTTCCAGGATCAGCTGATCGCAGTTGGGATTGGATTCGACCACCTCAAGACGCGCCCATGCCTGGATCTGACCGGTGCGGGGATCGATCTTCACGGTAAGGTCGCTGGCGGGGTGGATACTTTTGCGTGATGCGGTCAGGATGGCACTTTCCAGTGCTTTGACCAGACTGGCGCGGCTGATCCCACGCTCCTGCTCGATATACTCAAGAATAGTCAACAATTCATTTGCCATTTTTTCCTCCTGCGTCTGTATATACTGTTCATTACCCTTTTACCGCAGACTGCTGCTCTAAAAAAACAAAAAAGCGGGAAGTCCATCCCACTTTCTTTCCAGGCAGTCCGCTTTCTTTATATTGTTATAACATGCATAGATAATATAAGTCATTTTTTGCAGTTATCAAGTCCGTTTTCAATAATTTTCACAGTTTTTACACATTACTTCAGAACAGAAGCCTTTTTCTGCACCAAAAAAATTTTTTCCGGACGGAAAATGCTGTTTTTGCAAATCAAAGCAACGCGAATCGGGATTTTCGGGGATTTTCAGGAATAACCTCATTTGACAAATCGTATTTATGTGTGTATATTGCTGTGTAACAGCGGCTCACTCCATGATCCGCATCAAAAAAACAGGAGGTAAACTTATGGCAGTATGTCTCAACCACACCGATACCGAAGCCGTCACCCGCTGTGCCGCATGCGGCAAACCGTTATGCGCAGACTGCATCGCAGTAACTGACGGAGCTGATTACTGTTCCGAAAGCTGCTGTGCCCGCGGCAAAGCCGCCGCAGCAAGATCCGGAGAAGTCATCTCTGAAAAATCCTCTACCGGCAGAAGCAAAGCTGTGCGTTTCCTGATCGTTCTGTTCCTCATCATCGCAGTCGCAGCTGCCGGATTCATGTATTACAAACAGAACAAAAAAGAGGTCGACCGCAGTCTGAATAAAACGATACGTCAGACCAAAGCCGCCGCCGGAAAAGCCGGTGCCGCAGTCACCAGAGAAAGCAAAAACATCAAAAAGACTCTGGATACCGATTCAAAATACAAGCGCGACCGCGAGGCTCTTGTAAAATAACGATACGGTCATTTTATCAGATGATCGACCGTCATCTGCGCAAGGTGAAGTCCGAAAGCGCAGACGATGTAACTTATGCTGCCGACCGGCTGTCCGGGAATGCGCGGTGCTGACGGCTCCGGAGTGAACACACAGTTCACTCCGTGGTTAATCCCGCATCTCCGCAGACCTGTGCGTACGGCTTTCGCCAGAGGACAGCCGCAGGTCCTGCTGATGTCGGCACATCTTATCTGTGCAAGATCGCGCCTGCCGCCTGCACCCATTGAACTGCCGACAAATATCCCGCGATTTACACAGGACACCAGAAAATCGATCTTGGGTTTCACCTCGTCGATGGCATCGATCACGGCATCAAACGGTTCCGACAGCAGTTCATCTATATCCTCCTGCGTGCGGATAAAGCGGTCGACCGCAGTGAATTTGCACTCAGGAGAAATCTCAAGGCAGCGTTCTTTCCACACTTCAGCCTTTTTTCTGCCGACAGTCGAATCCAATGCCCCCAGCTGGCGGTTGATATTGCTCGGGGAAAACACATCTCCGTCGACCAGCGTGATATCGCCCACCCCCATACGGGTGAGCATCTCAACGGCGGCACCGCCCACGCCTCCGAGACCGAGGCACAGGATACGGGAACGGGCAAGAGTTTCCACTGCACCGTTCCCGAGAAGTATGCGGGTCCTGGAATCGTCTACCATGTAACGAAATCCGGATTCTGTCTTTTTTTGACATCCGCCAGTCCGGCGGCGGCTTCTGCAACGCGTCCCTCTTCGATCAGGCGGGCGGTATTCTGAATCAGATACGTATGGGATTCACAGGTAAAAAGATTCCGTATCGCCATCCAGCGGGCGATGACTTCAGGATCGCTCCAGTCTGCGGGCGGCCAGACCTCTTCACGGGTCTGGTTGGCAAGGGAAATGTAACTGATACCGGCTTTGGTACACCAGGAGTCAAAAAGTGCATCGATTTTTTCCATATCAGCAAGAGGTTCGCTGATTTCTTCAAGATACGCTTCCGCCTTCCGGCAGGTCTCACCTTCAAGCAGGAACATCTTTTCCCTGGTAAAGCCGTATGGAGTAAGCTCATAACCGTATATACCGTATTCATCGCAGAGAAACTCGGTGATATATCCGGTATTCCAGCTGGGAACAGAGTAAGGACGGCGCGGAAAATAAAAGTTGCCGGGACTGTAGATCACGGGAACCCCTTTCCACTCCTCAAATCCGCAGGGACAATGGGTGTGGCAGTTCCACACCGCATCGGCTCCGGCTTCAGCGAATGCCCGGTAAAGCCGGATCATGCGGCGGGAGGGATAGGCATAATTTTCATGTCCGCCGTGAACGGTCACGATGACCACATCCGCCTTTTTACGCACAGCTCTTATCTGTTCGAGATTTTCCAGCGGATCCATAGTATTGGTTCCGGCTTTGTTTTTCCCGGCACCGCCGAATTCGTTTTCGCAGATATTGATGATGGCAAGCTGTACACCGTTCTTTTCGATAAAAAGCGGTTCAGCGGCGGCTTCCCGGTTTATTCCGGCGCCGACGGTCTTTATTCCGCGTGCACGGATGTTTTCAATGGTGGTCATGACCTCCGACGGTCCGTAATCGCCGGTGTGGTTGTTGGCAAGCAGTGCGACATCGATATCCAGAACAGAAGCAGCATTCAGCACACTTTCAGTACAGCGGTGACAGGGACCGCTTTTGATGATCGGCTGACCGCCCTCTGTAACGGCACACTCCCACTGGATGATCTTTACCGCATCTTTTTTGAATGCGCTTTTTACTCCGCTTACGATCTGTTCAGCATTTTCTGCGACAAAACTGCTGTTCTCTTCGCGCGGACAGAAATCTCCGCCCAGTATAACGGAAAAGGTCTTTTTTCCGGCTTCACGCCACGTCTTTAAAATCGACATTTCAAACTCCCTGTTCAAACTGTTTTTTTATCAAATGTGTAAGTGTTTTCTGAAGCAGTACGGCGGTCCACTCAACATCACTGCCGGCGCGGTGGGCGACTCCGTCTTCACATTCAAGTCCGAGAGTTATCCGCAGATCCTGAAGTTTGTAAGACGGCAGTCCGGGATAAGAGGACCTGGCAAGGCGTACAGTATCCATCGTCCTGCCCTCCCAGGGAGCCATACCGCAGCGTGCGAGGCTTTCCTGCAGAAAACTCAAGTCAAATCTTGCATTATGCGCCACCAGTATGCTGCCGCGGATAAACTCCGAAAACTCCGCTCCGACGGTTTCAAACCCCGGAGCATCCGCCACCATGGCATCGGTGATATGGTGGATCCGGCATGCCGCATACGGGATCCGCCTGCCCGGATTGACCAGCGTGGAAAAACGCTTTTTACTGCCGTCTGTTTCGATCCGCAAAGCGGCGATCTCCACGATACGGTCGTATACCGGACTCAATCCGGTAGTTTCAACATCAAAAACCGTAAACGGTCCATTTTCGTGCCACAGCATATCATCCCCCCGGTGATGCGCAGAACAATCAATCAAAATTGCCTTTGGTCGAAAGCGGTCCGGTGATGCGCGGATCGTAAGTGGTCGCACTGTTCAGTGCCTTGGCAAATGCTTTGAAAATGCCCTCGAAAAGATGATGGTTTTCTCCGGCGGCGAGCTGTTTGATATGCAGATTCATACCGCTTCTGGCACACAGCGACTGGAAAAATTCGTGGAACAGTCTGGCATCGAAGCTGGATACCAGCTCCGCACACGGAGTCACATCATAATAAAGTCCGGGTCTGCCGGAGAGATCCAGAGCGACGATCACCAGAGTCTCATCCATCGGCAGGATCATATTGCCGTAGCGTCTGATACCGCTTTTATCTCCTGCCGCCTGTGCAATGGCATCTCCGAGTACGATACCGAGATCCTCCATCGTGTGGTGGCAGTCTACATCGATATCTCCGCGCGCGCTGATCTCAAGATCGAAAAAACCGTGTTTGGAAAAAAGCGTCAGCATGTGATCCATAAAGGGGATACCTGTACTTACAGAACTTCTGCCGCTGCCGTCAAGATCGATTTTTACAGTGATGTCGGTTTCGGCGGTACTGCGTTTGATTTGAGCGATTCTCGGTTTCATATATGACCTTTCTTTTTTGAATATTCTGTTATTTCGTCATCTTAATATAGCGCACACAAAACAAATTTCCACCCTGCGATTTAAAATTCCTGCCGCAGGAAGTTGAGGATGTAAACCACAAGTTTGTCGAACAGGATCTCCCGGTTCCGCACAAGCACCCGCAACGTTCTGCCGGACTGGAAACTGATCTTTTCATCAGGAACTATCTCCACCCTGAACATCGAATGCTCCGGAACAAACTCATCTTTTTTTCCGTCGGTCCGTACCGCTTCGATCTCCCCGCCGAAAACTTTCAGCAGCGGCGACGGCTCAAAAACCGCCGGAACCGGATTTATCCTGACAATGGTTCCGCGGATGTCACGCGGATGATCTTTGAAACGCATGTCTACTTTCATTCCGGGAGAGATCCGCTGCAGCTGGTCGTCTGACGCATAGGCACTTACGGTGTTTTCCCTGCTGTTGACCGCACCGAGCACCGCCCCCTGCGGAATGGTCACCCCTATGGAAATATCGCTGTAAGCCGGAACGAAACAGCCGTCTGCCGGAGAAAAAAGCTGCAGCCGGCTCTGCCGCAAACGCAGATCGCTTATCACCCTTTTTTCACTCAGGATCTTACGGTAAGTCACCGTACTGTCACCCATGGTGTCTCCGGCGGAAAGCTGCTGACTGTACAGCAGTTCAAGCTCCTTCAGACCTGCCGTTCTGCGCTGTATCTCAAGCTCCAGGACCGGAGAGGTGAAAACCATTATGATATCACCTTTTTTCACGTCCACCGGCTGCTGCGGCGCAGCTGATACCAGAAAGCCCTGTTCCGGAGCTGTAACAAGAACACTTGAACTGCTTCCGGTCTCACCGGGCAGACGTGTGCGCCACGAAAGCGGAAACAGCAGTACAAAAAGCAGAGCCAGTACCAGCACTGCTGCAAAGGTAAGGTTCGCCCGTCTGCCGGCATGTTTGGAAAGAGCGCGCACGATCCTCACCTCATTGTAGCACGGCAGAATGAAAATCGTGAAGACCTCAAGGATCAGCAGCACGATCGCGACCGCTTTTATCATGCTGTTGTAGATAACCAGAATGATCGAAGTGTAAAGCAGAAAACGGTAGATGAATGCCGCTATTCCGAACGAGGTCATGAGATACGGACGTTCATCCTGCGGTCTGCCGCCCAGACCGAAAAGATAATGCCGGGAAAGCTGTTTTATGAATTCACCGGATCTCTGCATGAGATTTTCGACTCCGAGCAGGTCGCAGAGAATGTAATATCCGTCAAAGCGGATCAGCGGATTGCCGTTGACCAGAAGCGTGCTGGCAGTGGAAACCGCAAAGATGAAAAACATAGTGGACTGCAGATTGCCGGGTGCAAGATAACTCCACGCCAGAGCCGCCCAGCCGCCGCAGATCATTTCCGCAATGAGACCTCCGGCATCGATCAGCAGACGCTGTTTACGCGGCAGACGCCAGCTGTCGGTGGTGTCACTGTAAAAACGCGGATAAAGAAATATCACACTTATTCCGATCGCACGGACCCGGCAGTTGAAACGCATGTTCGCCGCAAGATGTCCTGCCTCATGGATGATCTTCAATACGATGACTGCAAAAAAATACTTCACCAGTCCAGCCCAGGTGAAAGAGGCTTCCAGCGTGGCAAGTATCCCCGGCAGATCGCGCAAAATCAGCAGATAACCGATGACGGCGGGAATTATCAGACCCCATACAAAATATTTTGATCCGATAAAACCGATGTAAGGTTTTACCATATCGATAAAAGGCTGCGGATGCAACGGCGGCAGTTTGAAATAAAGATAAGCCGAAGCTATTTTCAGCCAGATATGTTTGTTTTTAGCTTCTTTGACAGCTTTCATCCGGATACTGAAATCCTCCGGATCAGGCGTAAGCAGATTATTCTGGGCAAGAAACTGACGGACCTGCAGGATCTCATGCTGTTCAGCCGGAATTCCGGCACGTTTCAGACGTTTTCCGAATTCCTCCACCGTACAGTCGCGGTCATACTTTTTCAACATCTTCCACACCGGGACCGTCAGCTTGAAATAGCTTTCAGCCGCCGGATCAAAGATCATGGGATAAGCACCGTGCCTGCCCGGCGGGATTATCTCTATATCCTGCCGTAAAGTTCCGGTACGCAGATTACTTACATCCGGAATCACTTACAACCACCGGAAGTAGAGAACCGCATTCTTGAACAGCAGATATCCGAGAGCGACACGGCTGCCGCGGAGCTTTGCCACACCGCGCATACCGTAACGCAGTGCCGTTCCGGTCTTGAGTTCGGCAAGCACCTTGTAGCACCATGTGTTCTGTTCGGTGCGTTCAGGGTACTGCCGGATGTCGATTATCGCACCTGCGATCTCGGTTTCAGGCTGGGTATACAGGAAGAGTGACGTACTGATCTTACCAAGAAGGATCGAACTGTCACGCTCATTGACCCGGATCTCCGCGATCATACCTTTGCCGCCGTAAATATCGAAGATGCGGTCTCCGGTACGCAGTACCCGGTTTTTCAGCAGTTCTGCACGACCGTCTGCAAGGGCAAGGATACCGGATGCCGGTGCTTTGATGCGGGAGTGATCCAGATACCAGCGCGCTTCTTTAACATCCACTCTGGCACTTTCCAGCCTTGCCGCAAGCAGCGGAACTCTGCCCAGGCGGTTGCGGTCGGAAAACGAGGCGGAGTTTTCAAGATCATACTCCTTCTGGATCTCTGAAAGCCGGTTGATCGCTGAGTCCAGACGGAACCGCAGCTGACTGGTGTCATATTCAACAATAACGTCGCCGGATTCGACACGGTCGCCATCCTGCTTGAAACAATTTGCAACCGGACCGTCAAAAAGCGCGTATGCTCCGGTGATCTCCGGCGCACGGAGAACAAACTCCGCATTGATCTGCTCGCGGACGGGTATGAACATCACTGCCAGCAGCACAACGGCGGCGGCAAGAAAAAACCTGCTGCGGGATATATGCCTGCGGATACGGGCGGATGTTGAAGTGTTCCGGCAGTATTTGTGGGCATAAAGAGCGGCTCCGAAACTTGCGGCGCAGAGATTTACCGCAGTAGAGGCGTAACCGGGAACTGCTCCGGGAAACTCCAGAAGCCAGTAAAAAACCGTTTCTGTATTTTCAACAAATCCCGGCTGCGGCAGCCGGATGACCAGCAGTTCACCCTGTCCCTGCATCTGCGCGGCAAGGGCATCACGGACATCAGCGGAAAATCCTTCGTTTTCATCTCCGGCACGGATAACCATGCTTTTACCGGACTCAAGTCCCGCAAATGCCGGCGCAAGACGGCAGTAATTGACTGCACAATCACTATGGACATTAGGTTCGTACAAACCGTACTGACCGACAATAACGGTCTTGCGGTTTTCGGTTTCCAGCAGCGCGGCACTTTTGAAATGCAGCAGCACTTCCGGACTATTGGCTGCAATGGCGGCGGCAGCTGAAAAATCCGCTGCATCGTTCATTTCGCGGCAGATCTTCAGAATGACGCCCAATGCTTTCAGCCTTGCGGCAAGCTCCCTTATATCGGTCTGTTTTTCCATATTTCCCCGCTGAAATCAAAACGGAACGGAAAAAGAGTTTTCCGTCTCTTTTTCCGTTCCGGTCAGGTGTTATTATTCTTCGATCACTTCACTGACTGCGGCATCGAACTCATCCTGACTGCCGGTGCTGCCGGAGAAGATATCAAGAAGTTCTTCCTCATCCAGTTCCGGCGCGCTGCCGTGGATCAGTTCATCGACCGCATCATCAATGTTCAGCAGATCGGTGTTGCGTCCGAGTGCAGCATGAAGATCAGCATGTCTGACATGGCTGTCACCGGTATAACGTCCGGGCATCAGGCGGTCAAAGGTGCTGACGAAACCTGCTTCGAGCGTATCGGCATCCAGCATATCAGTCAGATGAGACAGTACGCTGAAGTTCTTATTGTTGCCGTCGGAGTAGAACTCGGGAGTCATACCCTCATCGGTCGCCATCATCCAGATCACTCCGTCACGGTAGATGCTGCCGGTACCGGAGTTGTCGATCGAACCGATCATATTGGAACCGCCGTACTCGAATTCTCCGCTGTTGCCGAGTGCACCGACACTGTTGCCGGAACCGCCAAGTGAAATGCTTCCGCTGTTGGTTACGCTGCTGAAGTCATTTCCGGAACCGCTTACGATCATGCTGCCGCTGTTGTCAACACTGCCGTAATCACTGCCGTAGCCTTTCACGGTGACATCACCGCTGTTGTTCATGCTGCCGATGGAGCTGGAACCATTATCGATGAAGTCACCGCTGTTATTCATGCTGCTGACAGAGAAGTCATCGGTATTGTTCACCGCGAATCCGCTGTTATCCATGCTGTCGGCACTGAAGCTGCCATTGGCGGAGACCACGAAGTCACCGGCATTGCTGACATCTCCGGCACTGACAGAACCGTTGACGGTGATGGAACCTGTTTTGCCGTTGTTGATATCTCCTGCCTGAGTATTCTGACCGTTGAACTTGATCGATCCGGAATTATCTTCGATATCACCGGCAACGGTATTATTGCCGTTGACAGTGACAGCTCCTGCGTTGGAACCGATGTTTCCGATCGAACCGTTATCTCCACTCTGAGTGATGACACCATTGTAAGTGTTGTTTTCGACATTGCCGATCGTATTGGCTGCAACACTGCCGCTGTTGGTACCGACATTGCCGACTCCGGCAGCTTCGATATCACCGCTGTTGCTGTTGACATCGCCGACATTGCCGCCGGCAGTGATTGCTCCGGCGTTTTCGCTGACATTACCGGCATTGCCTTCGACAGTGATCGTGCCGTCCGCAGCATTGCTGCCGACATTACCGACTCCGGCAGCTTCGATATCACCGCTGTTGCTGTTGACATCGCCGACATTGCCGCCGGCAGTGATATCGCCGCTGTTAGTTCCAACCTCGCCGACATTGCCTTCGACAGTGATCGTGCCGTCTGCGGCATTGCTGCCGACGGTACCGATGTTGACACCTTCGATATTGCCGTTGTTTTCATCAACAGTGCCGATATTGGCGGCGTCGATCGTTCCGGCGTTGCTGCCGACTTCGGTGATTTCGCCGCTTACAGTGATCGTGCCCTGACCGTTTTCAACAGTCTGGGAGATGTTTTCAGCAGTAATACTGCCGCCTTCGGAAGCTCCGATGGTACCGTTTCCGGTAATATCTTTTGCGGTAAGCTCTCCGCCGACGGTGACATTTCCATCGTTGACAAACTCGTCGTCAACAACGGTCTCTCCGTCAAGTGCAGCTGTCTGATCTTCGACGACCTTGAGACTGGAATCGGCATCCACAGAGATATCGCTGTCGACCGTGATTTCAGTGTCATCTTTGCTGTCGATGACAAGTTCAGCACCACCGGTCACATTGTAAGAGTAACCTTCGCCGCTGTCAACGTCGATGGTGAAGGTGACACCCTCTCCGGTGACGTTGAAGCCGATCTCATTGTAATTACCGCTGACAGTCGCTTCGGAGAGAGAACCGTCATTGGAGATGTTGACTGACATGAAGTCGATCAGACCGGCGAAGTAGATCTTTCCGCTCAATTCACGAACGACATTGCCATTGAGGATAAGTTCACCATTCTCACCGGTATAATCAGTCAGCTCACCGTTTTCATTATAGTACTGAGAAGCTCTCACAACGATCGCACTGTCAGATCCGGCAAGCAGCGTGGCATTGCTGTCAGCTCCGCCGTTATCCAGAGAGGCAATATCAAGGACTGCTCCTTCAGCAGTGCTGACCGTACCCTTGTTGATCACGACATTGAGTTTGACTCCGTCAGTTACCTCCCAAGTTTCTCCGTCGGCAGTTCCGGCGGCAGTAACGGCAAGTACAGCGCCATTGTCAACCTTGATGATACCGGTTTCAAATCCGGCAACCGCCTTGTCAAGAGTGAGGGTCACTCCCTCTGCAACGTTGAAAGTACCGGTATTGGCTGCAACACTGTTGATACTGCCGATGGTCATGTCAGCCGTCAGGTTGACAGTACCGGCATTTCTCATGCCGTTCCAGGTGACAGCTTCACCAATGTTGGCGATGCTGCCGGTTCCTTCGTTGCGCAGCCAGTAGAACGAGGTGTTGTCTGCAGTTACGCTTCCGGTGTTCCACAGACCGCCGTTGAACTTAACTCCGCTTGCACTTACGCTTCCGGAATTATCAACTCTCTTGTTGAAGATCAGGTTGCTTTCACCGGCAACACCTTCTGCATTCATCACACCGCTGTTGGTGACAGTACCGGCAATGGAGGTAACCGCACCTGCTGCAGCTGCCGCATTGAAGATACCGGCGTTGATAATGGCCGCATTGAGCGTTCCTGCGTTGAAGTTCAGGATACCGCCGTCTGCAGTTTCATCTCCGGCCTCGGTGGTGATGGTAAATCCGTCAACACCGCTTGCGGTTCCGTCGACCACACCCAGAGTCAGCTCTGCGCCCTTGCGGACGGTGATGTTTGCCACACCGTTGTTGGTCAGATTGGCGAACCCGGTCTTGCTGGCGATCGCCTTATCGGCTCCGGAGACAACGATCGAACTGGATGCACTGTTTTCAGCGAATCCGAAGAGAACCTGCTCTGCATCAACTGCGGAATAGGTTATGGTCCTGCCTTCAGCGAGAACCAGTTCACCGGTACCGTCAGTTGCTCCGTTGAGAACCAGATCACCGGCACTTTCGACCGTACCGTTGTTGGTGATGTTGCTGTCGAACACTGTGATTCCGTCATTGCTGAACTTGAGCATCGCCTGATCGTTGACGGTAACAGTACCGGCGGTCTTTTCAGTGAAGACGGAGGCATCAAGGATGATCGCGTTTTCACCATCGCCGATCGCCAGGTTTCCGCCGTCGAGGATGAGTTCCTTGAAGGCGATGTTTTCAGTCAGAGTGACACGGCCGTTGGAGTAATCAAGTTCCGGATTGGCGGACTTGTTGCCGACATACACAGTGACATTTGCATAACCACCGTTGTTCTCACCGTTGCGGTAGAAGGTCTGATTGATGCCCTCGGTTCCGGTGTAGACATAGTAGATCGTTCCGGTGAAGCCGTCGATGCTGCCGCTGCCTTCGGTCTTACCCTTGAAGTAGATATCTCCGGCACCGCGGGTATCGTTGAGGGAAGTGATCGTTCCGTCGTTGGTGATGGTACCGAACTTGACAGTCACCGCATGATCTCCGGTGATCGGTTCAAGATAGATCGTTCCGGAGTTGTAAGTCTCGCCGCCGGTACGGTTGAAATCGGCAATGCCGTAGATGTAGACTCCGTTATCTTTTCCGCTTCCGTCATTTATGAAGTTGCCGTTGACAGTAAGCGTACCGTCGATCTTCATCATACCGAAGTTGGTGAATGCTTCGAAAGTTGCTTCTGCACCGGTATTGTTGATGAAAGAACCGCCTGCCTGGTTTTCAAAGCGGTAATTTTTGTCTGTGATCTGCGAAATTCCGGTGGATGAGTTAGTAAACTTACCGGAGTTGTAAATATTGCTGAAGGTGGTTCCGACTGCGGAAGAAGCGATCAGCACCTCACCGGTATTATTCAACGTACCGCTGAATACAGACTGCTTGGAAACAGTCAGTTTGCCGGAGTTTTCGACCGTTTTGACAACTTCAACACTGCCATCAACGAGGAAGTTTCCGGCGTTGGATACGGTATCCTCAAACCGGACACTGCCGTTTTCATCGGTGGAAATATTCAGATTGCCGTTCTTGCCGACCGTGACTGTGGATTTCAACACGAAACCGCCGGCTTCATCACCGAACGACAGAGTACCGTCGTCAACGTTGACCTCGCCGGAGATGACATTCGCAGCAGCAAAGATCAGATCGCCGCCGTTTTTGACGGTCACATCACTGGCGATATCGACTCCGAACTCGGATTCGATCGAAACATATCCGCCGTTAACGGTCAATTCATTCTTGAACGCAAATCCGTCAGCTTCACCGGAGATCCAGACGTTACCGCCGTTGTTGACCAGAGAGAGCACCACTGCTTTGGGATTCATGATCTGCAGGTCATGATAGTTGGTGATAGTACCGAATGAGTTGGTCGCCGTGACAGTCATGAAGTAACGGCTCTGGACATCCCCGAAGGTGTTTCCGCTGCCGTTGATATCAAAATGGCTGCTGTTGGTGAACAATCCGGTGAAGTTGTTGCCGTTGGAGTTGATGGTAAAGGTGGCGTAACCCAGGCCGCCGGAGGTGTTTTTGCCCCATGCGGTGCCATTGTGGTAGATCGCACCGTTGAGGGTCTCGCCGATCACGTTCAACTTTCCATTATCAGCAAGGATAAATTCAGTTATTGATGAGCCGGGCAGGTAATCCGGCATCAGCGGATGAGTTGTTCCGCCGGCGGTAAATCCGGAGGAAAATCCCATCAACTGGGTGACATAATCATACTTGGCGTTATTGCCGCTGCCCCAGAAGGCACTTAATGCCTCACCGAAGTTGGCAAAATTTCCTTTGACCGTAACATTGGCGTTTTCCATAATGGAGATACTGACATCGCCCCAGATTCCGATATTGCTCATATTGCGGTTGATCGTAACAGAAGCATCTCCTTTGAATTCGATGTGCGAATTTCCGGTGGAGCCATCCAGATGAATCTTGCTGCTAGCATCTTTCCAGAACGGTCCATTGAACTGCGGAACTTTTTCATCAGTACCGAAGTAGTAAACCGGAATACGCACCCAGTTGTAGAGGCTGCCGGCCATAGTCACTTTGCCGCCGCTCACGGTAAAATGAGTACCGGCAGTGCGTCCGGTGTAGACCGCACTTACATAGACATCGCTCTTGAACATAACCTCACCGCCGGTGATACTGAAAGTACCATCGGACACCGCAAAGTCGGAGTTGAAGGTAACGATACCGGAGTTGATATCAAATTCACCGCCGGAAACGACCAGTGCAGAGAAGCTCACCTTGCCCGCACCGCTGTCGATAACGATCCTGCCGGGATTATTTGCAGCTCCGGGAACAGCCTTTGCGCCCTGGTAGTAGGAATAATACTGGACATCGTTGGCAAGATAATCGTGGATCCATTTGTAGCCGGTTCCTGATGTAGTTCCGGTACCGATAGAACCGACATCATAATTAAGTACATCGTCGATGAATCCGATATCGCTGCCGGTAATGGTCAAAGTTCCGCCGTGGACACGGACCATGCCGCTGTAAGTCTGATGATAACCGCTGATCGTCATAGAGGCATTTCCACCATCGATCAGGATCTCATTGGCAATGGTGCTGGGACGGGAATCAGCGGTTCCGAGCGTAAGATCAAAATTGCCGTTGCCGGTGACCAGGATGCCGCTGCCGGAAAACTGTCCCTGAACAACAGTCATTGCGAGGCTGCCGTAGACCAGTATATCGCTCTTGATTTTGGCATCTGCTCCGAGAGTGATAACAGTATTGCCGGTATCATCTGTTACGAGAGCCGTACCTGCCAGTACGGCGTTGTTTCCGGCGGTGATATTGAGATTGCCTCCATCAATAACAACTCCGTTGATGAGCAGGTTGTCACCGACAGAAATATTGATCGTGCCGTAATTCTCTATTGAGACACCGCTGCTGGCATTGCCGTAGGAGGAGATCGTGATGTTGTTTCCGGCAGTGATATTCACGCTGCCGCGACCTGCATTGTAAAGCACCGGCAGCACGGTATCATCACCGAGATAGAGATCAACACTTTCCTCGCTGGTTCCGTTTGCGATGAGCAGATTGGTATAGCCTGCAGTCAGTCTGCCCGCGGCGGTCTTGCTGCCGAGGATGAAGTTACCGTAAACAGTAAGTGTCGCATTTTCACGGAAGAACAAACTGTCCGCAACTTCAATGGTATTGCCGGCGGCGACGTTCATATTGCCGTCGAGGTACAGCTCCTTATAGGCGATGCCTTCGACTGCATCGGTGCTGCTGTAAAGAGCCATGATGGTGGAATCGCCCTTGTATTCGATCCCCGGACGCTCATCGACGTTTTCAGAAACCAGCAGGCGGAAGTTTGCGCCGCTGTAATTACTGTTTTCAACGGTGAGAGTTCCGCGCAGAGCTTTGGCATCGATGTATTCGTCGTCACCGGTGATAGTGACACCGGAAAGGACCACGTCACCTTCGTAAATTCCGGAATAGCTGTGATCCGCCATGTAATCACCGCCGAGGCGGACGCTTCCTGCGAAACTTCCGGCAAGCGGCTGATGTCCGGAATTGGCGTTGTCACCGCCGAGATAGGCATTGGTGTACCAGATGTCGCCGTGAATGGTGATGGAAAGATCGAAATCTTCTGCCACAGCCTGATCAAAGACAAAGTAGTAACCGTCACTCACATCAACGATGAGTTCATCTGTAACGACCACATCTTCGGGCAGGTCGCTGTAAAGTTTGTCTGCGTCACCTGCTTCGACCTGGAAACGGAAGTAACTGCCTTTGTACATATCTGCGGAATCAGCATACACCGTTGCAGAATAGTCACCCATCTGCACGACTTCGCCGACATCGTTTGCATTGGTGGTTCCGGCAAAGGTGATGGTGATCATATTGCCGGTCACTATGGAGCCGTTGTGCCACTCCGCACCGGCTCCGAACGGGTCGATGTTGGAGTTTTCAGTGTAATTAAAGGGTTCTTCCACATATGACGGATCGCCGTGATAGAGTTCCCAGCGGCCGTTTTTGTACAGTACATAATTACCATTTCCGTCGCTCCAGACACGGTCGTAACCCCTTCCGCTCTCAAGTTCAAACTCCGTACCGTTGACGGTGATCTCAGAACTGCCGGTTGCGGCGAATATGGCATAATCGCCGATATTGGAGTAACCATTTACCGTCACATCACCGAGAGCATTGTAGGTAAGCTTGTTATCAGCATCTTTTCCGCCCGTGAGAGTGAAATTATAGTAGACACCGCCGAGGACATCGGCACCGGCACCGTAAGTGAGTGTACCGGCACCGTAAGTGAGTGTACCGGCAGTCTGTCTGATACCGTCAACGTTTCCGCCGAAAGTACCCTCCATGGTGAAAGAATATCTGCCAGCCAGAACACTGTGGGTGCTGAAGTTGAATTCACCTCTGACAGTGATATGACCGGTATCATAAACTGCACCGTTGAGAATTTCGTTTCCTTCGGCGTCAACTTCGACACCGTAACCGAGCTGATTATTTCCGATACTGCCGTTGGCAAGAGTCAGGTTATAATATTCACCCTGGAAGACATCGGCATCAGCACCGTAAATCACGGTCGCCCCGCTGCCGGAGTAGGAGTAGGATATACGGTTGTTTCCGGCAGTAGAGATAAGTTCTCCTGCGTTGGTGGTTCCGGCGAAATTCACGGTAACTCCATCAGCAAGCGTCTGGATACCGTTGAGAGTCGCCTTGCCGCTTACAGTTATATCTTCTTCGATATTGCGGGTGCCGTTAAGAACGATATCCTTGTAGCTGCCGCCGAGGACATTGCTGCCGGGATCATAGGTAACTTTTCCGGTATGGCTTGCGCGGGCGTTTTCACCGTAGGTGTTCGCTCCGGTGAAAGTCAGGTTGCCGCTGCCGGAAAGAACTCCGTTGAGAGTAATGACTCCGGCGACCGCCTCATTGGTACCGGCGGCATCAACCTGCAGATCGGTGTATGTACCTGCGAAGATATTGCCGTTGAAGTTGGAACCGTAAACCACACGGTTGACTGCGATACCTGCATTACTGTACATCTCGCGGATCGTTGTCCGGGGGAACGCGATTCCGGTTTCGGGATCAGTGCGTTCCGGCGGGAAGCTGTAATACCAGTCATTGCCGGGAGCATTATTGAGGCTTCCGCCTCCCGTTGCGGTGCCATTGAAGGTCCACTTTCCGGAGCCGCTTACTTCACCATCAAAGTCGGCAGTACCGTTGACTGTGATATCATAGACTCCGAGATCATGAGCTCCGTTGAGAGTAAGATTGCCGTAAGTACCGGCAAATACTGCGGCATTGGCATCATACTCAACGGTACTACCACTTCCCATATTCATAGTTCCGACATAGGGATTGTACGGCTGGAAATAAGGCGCGGCATTGGGTGGCTGCTGACCTTCCGGAGCCGCAGGCATGGCAGCTTCAGAAAACACGGCATTGGTCCTGCCTTTGAGAACAAGAGTTGCCGCTGCTGTGCCGTTATCATAGGTAAGCTGTGCATACTTCTGAAGCGCAAAATCGCCGGTTACCGTGGTGGTTCCTGCTGAAAGTTTGTAGGTACCGGCGTTGGAATAGCGGTAGTTGTAACCTCTGCCGGAACCTGAAACGAAGCCGGACTGATCGCCAACAAGGGTCAGATTGAGATAGGTACCGGCAAGAATGGTACCGGCAACATCTGTATTCCAGTCATAGGTCACTGAAAGAGTTCCGTTGCCTGCATCATCCCCTGCGACAATTCCGGTACCTGCAATCTGTGAGGTAAAGGTCACACTTCCGGTTCCCGAGAGTTCATGAGAAATGCTCACGCTGCTGCCGAAAGTGATGCCGGAAGTGCTGTTGACTTCAAGATCATTATAGCTGCCGCTGAAACCGCTGCCAGTAAAATTGTTGGAATAAATGACTCTTCCGGTATTTTCAAGAACGCTGGTACTTCCGGCGTCTTTGCTGCCGCTGAAAGTCCAGTTACCGGCACCGGAAACGGTTCCTCCTGTAAAACGAGCAATTCCCGACACGGTAATATTACCGGTGACAGTATGATTACCATCCAACGCCAAACCGGCATAAGTACCTGCGATCACGTTGGCAGTTTCGGAATAATACACATTGGTGTAGTTACCGAAATTGACCTCGCCGCTTGCGGCATCGGGATCATCCGGATCATCCGGATCACCAGTGGTACCGTTGAAACTGATAGATATTTCGTTTCCGGCGGCTCCGGCTGCCTCAAACCTTGCGCCCTCTGCCAGATGAGCATTGCCGTTGACAGTGATGATGCCGCCCGCAGTGTAAACATTGGGAGACTCAACTGTATTTCCGGCGAAATCAATATCATCATAAGTTCCACCGAAGACAGTGGAGTTGTTTGCAGTGTAGTTCACTTCTGAATACACGGTCGCATTGATTCTGCCGAAAGCCATGGCATCACCCTCATCACCATCGATATCGCGTCCGGCGGTATTGGCAAAGGTGACAGAAACGGAATCATCCTGCGTTCCGCCGTAGATGTACAGTAAGGCATGCTCCTCAATGGTGGCGGTTCCGGTGACGGAAAGATCAGTATTAAGGTTGTATGTCTTGGAATTTTCCGCCGTTCCGTTGCCATTGGCGAGAGTCAGGCTCTCATATGCGCCGCCGAGGACCGTCTGTTCATTACTGTTGCTGTTATAGGTGACATTTCCGCCGTTGACAGTGCCGGTTCCGGAAACCGCACCGGAGAAAGTAAGGTTCTGCCCGGTCGCAGTGACTGTACCATTGAGAGCTGCACTGCCGGTGAAAGAGGAAGCGCCATCGATAGTGGTTGCTCCGTTCACAGTGACCGCATTGGCAACAGTATTGCCGCGCAGCGTCAACGCCTGATAAATACCGCCATAGACGGCAAGTCCGGCGGCATAAGTCACGGTGCCGCCGGTCATGTTGAGCGTACCGCTTCCCTGGTTTACTGCTGCGATATGCGCCTCACCCTCACCGGTACCGACTCCGGAGAAAATCACATTACCGGCACCGCTTATACCATAGGTAGGAATAGTTTCAGCACCGGTGCGCTCTCCGTCGGAGAGGTTTGCAATGCCGTCGATCGTCAGAGTAAAAGTATTGACATTTTCTTCAAAAACGACTTCGCTTCCCTCATCAACTGTAAGATCTCCCACGGTCGCATCGTGAGCAATGCGCAGCTGCGAGTTGCCTCTCACCCAGATGGCGGCGACACCATCGATACCGTTTTGGAAACCGTTGATGGTCAGGGTAACATCGTTGACCAGCAGGAACTTGCTGTTTTCTCCATAGTTTTGAACCAAACTGTTGGTATCCTGATTGATCGCCACCGCACCGTCAATGGTGATCCACTGATTCAACAGGCGGTTGCCGTCATCAGTGATCGCAAACCCGGTCATATTCAAACTCATCAGGTTGGCTTCGATATTGCCGTAGTCCGCTCCCTCCGCAAATACAACATTGGCACCGTCGATATTGATAGTACCGGTCGCAATACCGGTCACCGGGTCATCAACATCTGCCCAGCCGTAGATCGTGATGCTATCAGCGGCACCGGCTTCGCTCATTTTATAGATTTCAAGAGTACCGCCGAGAGTTACACGTCCGCTGCCTGCGATCTGATTTCCGAGACGGTGGCCAGTACCGGCACCGTAATGTATCTCCACGAGAGAGCCGTTATCAACGGTAAGATTATCAACTGCGATATTTCCGCGCAGATCCAAAGTGGAATTGCCGGTTACATATACGTCATTGATGTCAGATGATCCGATGACCTGCAGCAGACTTCCGTTGTTCACGGTGATCTCATCTGCGTCTGTTGCGGTCAGAGAGCTGCTGACATAGGTATCACCGGTGATGTTTTTGGCAGTTCCGTTAAAAGTCAGATTGCGGTAAGTTCCTGCAAGGATATTCTGTGCATTCTCACCGTTGCCGCTGTAAGTCACATCAGCGACCAGATTGTGTACCGTTCCGGAAACTCCGGCAGCAAAAGTAACAGAACCGTTATTGTTATCATCATCAGCACCATCACCGCCGCCGGTAAGAACGGCGTTACCGGTCAGATCACGGTCGAAAACAGTCACACTGTCAGCGGCAAATGTGATAGTCTGCGCTACATTGATATCAACATTATCTCCGGCAGCAAAAGTATTGTTTCCGGAAAGAGTCAGGTTATTGACGGAAACTGCAGCTGCGATCGTGCGGGCAGTGGTCGACTTGATTTCAAGATCACCATAACTTCCGGCAAAAATCGTTTGCGCTGCATTTTCATAAACTGCATTGACCCGATTGCTGCCGTTGGCAGTAAATTCACCGGTACCTTCGGTACTGCCGGCAAATGTGACATTGCCGCCGTTGTGAGTGGTGACATCGGTGTTGCCGGCAATGGTGACAGCAGCGTTGAAAACCACATTTCCGTCAATGTATTTTGCGCCGGATCCGAGAAGATTTACGTTATTCTGATAAGTTCCTGCAAAGATCTGCTGGGTCTGACTGCCGGTGTAAGCCACAGTTCCTGCATAGCCGACATTACCGCTTGAAATCGTTCCGCTGCCGCTCACGCCGCCAAGGAAAACCAGTCCGGCATTGGTATTTCCGTCCGCAGTATTGATTTTACCCTGATGAGAGAAGCTGTTGCGGAATGTGACAGAAACATCGGCAAGTTCTATCGTACCGGTCACACTGTTGACAACACTGCCGTTGAATGTAACAGCTCTATTGATATTGAGTCTGCCGCTGTTATTGATGCTGCCGAGCAGCTCTCCGCCGCTTACGGAAACACCGTTGTTACCGTCATTGAATGCAGCATTTACACCAATAGTAAGCGCAGCTCCGGCGGCAATCACATAACTCTGGCTGCCATCGGAGAAGTTTCCGGTAACACGGTCCTTGTCACCCTGGGTGAAACCATCAAGGTACAGATGTCCGGCAGAAACGGTGATTATGCCGCCGTTGACCAGATCATTGGTATTATTAGCAGCATTGATCGCAGCTTCTCCACCGGCAAAGGTGAAAGAGTTTCCGTTTCCTGAAGTGATATTAAAGATGATATTTCCGGAACTGTGGTTGTAAATATCGAACTGCACCTGATTGTTGGTGACAGTAAGAGTTCCGTAGTTATGGATAAGATCGACCGTAAGCTGTTTATCGAAGGTGATCTCACCCTCATTGATGATCGTATCGAAACTTGACCCGATAGCAGCATCGTCGACACGGAGCGTGCCGGTATTTCTGACCGTCAGGGTACCGGTAGTTGAGATTCGACCACTGAACTCAACCGTGCCGGAAGTATCGATACTTCCATTAAAAGTCATCGCACCGGTATTGGGATCGGCAAAGTGCAGTGTCGCACCATTGTCAACAGTAAAGGCAGGAGCATTCTCAGTTCCGGCAGCCAGATTTGAGAAACTGAATGTACCGGAAGCGATGGTGATGCTGGAGGTGTTTCCGTTGAAAACACCGCCGACCAGAGTCAGATTCTCTCCGCCGCCGACACCATCAATATCGGTTCCGGCTGAAGCGATCGTCTTGATTCCGGTTCCGGAAATATTCAAGTCATGGTATTTACCGGAATAAATCGTCTGGTCTCCGTCATAGTTATAATTGACCACACTTCTGTCAGACTGGATTTCGGCATCACCGCTGGTACTTCCGTTGAAGTTGAAAGTACTGGTGGTGGTGACAGTTCCGCCGACCGTGCTGATCCGACCTGTGATCGTAACAGAATCATTGAAAGTCACCGTACTGGGAGTATCAACCAGAGTATTTCCATTGGGAACGGTGGCAACCTCAAGCTCAAGATTCCCTATTCCGGCGACCGAGCCGTTGAATGTTGCAGTCGCTCCGGAAATGCTCACATTTTCGAGATTACCGGTATTCCTGTCGAAAACAGCATTGACACCGTTGAGCGTGATTCCGCCGATATCGCCCAGCGGCTGACCGTCTGCATTGCCAGTAAAAGTGAGCGTGGGGGTTAATGTTCCCTCGTAATTTTCACTGCGCTCAGCATTAATGCCGCCAGTGATATTTCCCAACACATTGCCATTGAATTCAAGAGCAGCATCCTCCAGCTGGATGCGCCGCACACTGCCGACAGTACCATTTACATCTACAGTGAAATTATAAGGACGGACATAAACATCAATCATTCCTCCGCCGAAGGGATTTTCGGTCTGCCGATCTTCCATATCCCGGGCAACAACATTGAAACTTCCGGAAACTGAAAAATCATTGTTTATAGTGAAAGTAAGGTCAGTAACATTCCCCGCAGTGCTTGCCACAGGAGCTGAATAGATTCCCACATTGGCATAATTACCGGCATAGAAAACAGGATCTTCATGATCATCTGTCACAGCATACGTAACAGTACCGGCAGATGCTTCAATACGTCCTTCGGTGTTGTTATTTTGAGTATTGCCGTAAAATCCGACACTGTGTCCCTGGGTATACAAAGTTGTTCCCAGAGACATCTGACCGCTAAATGCCGTTGTTCCCGTTAAAGTTGTGCTATTGTGAGCTTCATCCACACCAACGGTGATATCGTCCAACAGAGCTTTGTAGTTTGATCCGCCGACCCGCAGGGTGTAATAAGAACCGCCGAGAATATACTGGATACCTGCCTCACTGTAGTCGAAGGCAACAGTGGAGTCGTTCGTATAATCAACAAGGGTAGCGACACCGGCAAATCCGCCCGCCATGGTAACGGTGACCGCAGCGCCTCTCACCCGGAACGTTCCGATCGTACGGACAAGATTTGAAAAGAAAGACTCATTGAGAGTAACGTTTTCTGCCAATTGGGTTTCAAGCGTACCGTAATGACCGCGGTAAACCTTGGTAGCAATAGTATCGGAAGTCAATCCGAACTCATATCTGGCTGTGCCGGATTCCAATTGAACAGTTCCGGTTCCGGCAAGATCGACGGCTTCAAGAGTATCGGCAAAAACAAGGGTGGTACCGCTTCCCCCTGCAATCGTTCCCATGAGGTTGAGGTTGGGATTGTTATCCTCCACATTTTCAGCAAAAGTAACGGTGATTCCATCAGCAAGCGACAGATTGGCTCCTTCATTGATCGTAACAGGGGCATTGAAAGTAGCACCTGCGCCGAGCGAAAGAGTTCCGCCTTCAACAGTCAGACTGGCATTTTCGCCCATAACCAATACATTATAGTCCAGAGCGAGGTTACCGTTGGTGTTTACTGCGCCATTGAAAGCAAGTTGATTACCGGCGTTAAGACTGCTGGCTGAGTTGCCGTCAAAATCAAATGCAGGATTTATTGTAAGATTACCGGCGGCATTGATATTCACACTGCCGTTAACATCAAATGCAGCATCGCCATCCACCGCAAAAGTAATATTGTAACCGCTTACATCAAGACTGCCTGAAGCATCGACGCTCACAGCTCCGCCGAAAGCAACTTGATTAGTCGTAGACTCGCTGTCACCATTGATGTCAACTGTACCGTTTACCTGTACATCATTGGCAAAAGAAACACTGTTTGCGTTGATAACGATCTGGGTTCCGGCTCCGGAATAGAGAGATCTGCTATCAAGATTACCATAGAATTTAACATTTCCGCCGGAAGAATTAACGCTGAAAGAACCGGCAGCAACGGAAACACCGCCCAAGTTTCCATTCTCGACACCAAAAACGATATCACCGGTCGCAGTTGCGGTAAATGATCCGTTGGTTGTGATCTGCAGGTCATCGGTAACATTGACTGCTCCGGCACCGGAAATATTCAGCTCACCTGTAACGCCATTGCCGCCAGTGGAAACCGTAATCGTGGAACCTGCGGCAGTAACAGTCAAGCCCTGATTGACTGCGGTCATGTGACCGGCATTGATCGTAAAAGTTTCTCCAGCCAAACCACCGCTTATAACAATAGTATCGTCACCTGCGGTATTTCCCGCCTGGGTCATACACCATTCCCAGTTGCCGGAGTTTTCAACGACGGTATAAGTATTCACGCCGTCTGTCGTAGTGAAAGAAAGAAGCTGTCCGACAGCAGCAGTTACATCCTCGCCGAGAGACTCTGTTCCATTAGCAATAACGTGTGTGTCCCAGAACGTGGTATCCTGCCCCTGATTGAAAACATAAACAGTATAACTTCCGAGGCTGTAGTCCATGCCGTTGATGACGATGTTCTGGGTATCGACGATGCCGTAGGAGTATTCAAGTTCCCAGCCGTTGGCGGAGCCGACTTTGTCGACACTTGCGGCAACGTCGGCACCGGTCAGTTCTGCGATGTTGGCGATCATCGCCTGACCGTCGGAACTTCCGGCAACGTTACAGCCGTAGATCATGATGTCACCGTCATCGGCAAGGTGTTCACCAATGGCTTTCCAGCTGGCAGGATCCTGCGCAACTGCCTGGGCATCAACGATGGAGTCGTTCAGCAGAAAGTATCCGGCATTACCGTGGCTCACCACGTGGATGGCATCGTATTTCACATTGTCGCGGCTGTCAAGATACTCGTTGATCTGATCCAGCGGATTGCCGTCGGCTTCGAGGATCAGCACATCGGTGTTTTCATCAAGCTGTGAAATGATCTCCTGCTTGTCCTTGATGTAGTCGCTGATGATGACAAGTTCACGCTCTTCGGCTGCTTCTTCCTGCGCTTCAAAGGCATCGGCAAACACCACGGCATTGCCGGAATCAGCTTCTGTTTCAGCATCAGCAGCAGGTTCATCGTCAAGCTGTGCCGCAACTTCTTCTTCACCTTCGGCATCTTCAGGCATGATGTCGTCAAGTTCTTCAACTTCAATATCTTCCACCGCTTCGGCAAGTTCTTCGGCAAGCGCAGTGTTATCCTCAAATCCCTGTTCAAATCCCTCATCGGAGCTGTCGGCATTTTCCGCCGCTTCAGCTCCGGTTTCAGCCGCAGCCTTGTCAGCATCTTCCTGACTCTTGGCAGCATCTTCCGGAGGAGCAGTCATGACCGCACTTTCATCCTCCGCAGATTCACTGCTTTCTGCTTCGACCGCATCTGCGTTTTCCACCGCAGCAGCAGCCGCCGCCGCATCCACGATCTCAACCGCTCCCGCGGCATCGAACAGCACTCGTTCTTCCAGTTTCTGGATCGCTATACGCTGCTTTTTCAACATCTTTTTCGCCATGGTCCACCTCCCCGTTTTTTCGGGATTTTCTATATGTTAATATTTTATTATAAACAAGTTAGACATTACCGCGTGCAGTTCGTCAAAATACGGTAAAAAAACAGGAACAAACCCCGGAAGTGACTTTTCTGCACCACCGGAGTCTGTTCCTGTGTTTCTCACGATTCTGTTCATCACACACCCCATTCAAACGCTCACAATTTGAAGCAGCACGTAACTTTGCGCACGCTCACGCGCGTATAAAGAAACTTCACCAGACGGAACACCCTGCGCACCGTCTTGTGAACAGCATGCTTCACCGCACACTCAAACATACCGGCGATCCACATGATCTTGCCGATATAAAGTGCCGAAGCAGGGACGGAAAAACACGGTCCATGAGACGCATAAGCCCCGTCACCGGGCAGCGATACTGCCCAGTCCGAGGATACGGCACAATAACTGTAAACGTGTTTTTCCATGAAATTATGTCCCTGTTTCAATAAGCCGGAAAAGACTTATTACTTGGCAGCCTCATTCTTCTGGAGAATACCGGCTTCGAGCAGTTTGTCGATCAGCTGCTGCATGCTGTTGAAAGCACCGAGGAAACCCTGCGGAGGCATGACGATACGGATGTTGCCTTCCGGAGTCGGAGCAGCACCGTCTTCACCCGGCTGAAGAGTGACATAATCAAAACGGACCATGCCGCCGACAAAGTGGATCTGACCGATACCGTCTGCAAAAATTTCTTTCTTGTTTTCCATGATAAATACCCTTTCTTTCTATACTTTAAATACGTTTTTCCCAATTGAAAAAACACTTTTCTACACTCTAACCTGTATAGTATACATCAGCATAACAATTTTTGCAAATGTTTTTTTTTAATATTTTTTATTTTTCACTCAAATATCATGTTTTCAAAGCAGAAAAAATAAGCCGGCAGGTAAAAAATCGCGGCGCACTGCAATACCGGTAAGGTATAACAGCTCTTGTGCCGCCCGGGCCAGCATACCTGACCGGCTATACAGCTCATGCGGTATACCCGCTGCGGTATGACAGCCGCTTGGGGGCGGCGGTTTGATGAGAGTTATGGGAATAATGGGAACTATGAGATTTATGAGATCTCTGCGCCGCCGAAATTAGCCGTGCGGGTAAAAAAGCGCGCAGTCAGTACCCGTGGGTAAAATATCGCGCAGGCAGTACCCGGGGGTAGAATTTCGCGGCGCACCGTTTACCCATTACTCTCATAATTCTCATACCTCTCATTATTCTCATTACATGCGCCGCCCCCACATATATATCAGGCATGACCGGCTATACA
>JAZSGR010000197.1:0-4726 GCA_045532825.1 Victivallaceae bacterium
AGACAGAACCGTTTCTTGAGCTTGAAAAAAACATGCTGTGTGATATATTTTAATTGAGAAAAACATATCTGAATAAGGATAAAATATAAATTTTTCACAAAATTTCGGACATTATCTTTTTATGATTGCAAGATCGGTCAAAGTGTGATACATTATATGGATGATGGAATTGTCTGATTTTCAAATATAATACGGAGAATGAAAAATGTCAGAGAACACCAATGTTCCCGCCGTGGAAAATCCCGGCGATATCTTCAATCAGCGTGTTGCCAAAGTAAGAGAACTTGAAGCGGCTGGTATCGCACCCTTCGGACAGGCATATCCCGATGTTCAGATGATCGGCGATGTCCGCGGACTCTTTGAAAAGCCTGCTGAAGATGATGCTGAAGCGGTCGGTCCCGAAGTCAATGTCGCCGGACGTCTGGTCGCCAAGCGCGGAATGGGCAAGTCGATTTTCGCCGATCTCCGCGACAGCACCGGCAGGATCCAGCTTTTTGCCGGCAAGAGCGATCTGGGCGAGGAAAAATTCCCCTTCTTCAAGAAACTTGACATCGGTGATATCATCGGTATCAAGGGCAGACTCTTTTACACCAAAATGGGAGAGCTTACCATCCGTGTTGCCGAAGTGACACTGCTTTCCAAATCCCTGCGTCCGCTGCCGGAAAAATTCCACGGTCTGGTGGATGTCGAACAGCGTTACCGTCAGCGGTATCTGGATATGATCGCCAATCCTGAAGTCATGAAGACCTTCAAGCTCCGCAGCAAAATCATCAGCGAGATCCGCAAGTTCCTCGAGGGCCGCGGCTTCATGGAGGTTGAAACTCCGATGCTCCAGAACCTTGCAGGCGGAGCCTCCGCCAATCCGTTCAAGACCTTTTTCGAGGCTCTCAACTCGCCGATGTACATGCGTATCGCCCCCGAACTTTATCTGAAACGTCTGCTGGTCGGCGGGTTTGAACGTGTATTCGAACTCAACAGGAACTTCCGTAACGAGGGTATGTCCCGCCGCCACAATCCGGAGTTCACCATGCTCGAACTCTATCAGGCTTACGGCGACTGCCGTTCGATGATGGAACTCATCGAATCCATGATAACCACGGTTGCCATGAACACCGTCGGCACTCTCAAGATCGACCACGGCAACGGCAAAGTGATCGACCTCACTCCCCCCTGGCGCCGGGTGACCTATCACGACCTCATCAAAGAAAAGGGCGGAGACGACTGGTTCGACATCACCCATGAGGAACGTGTTGCCCGCGGTCAGTCGATGAAGCTTGATGTGAACGACAAGATGTCCGATCTTGAGATCACCAACGAGCTTTACGAAAAACTCATCGAACCCAACAACATCCAGCCGACCTTCGTCATGCGTCTGCCGGTCGAACTGCTGCCGCTTGCCAAGGGCTGTCCGGATGACCCCTCACTGGTCGATGTCTTTGAGCTGGGTATCAACGGTGTCGAAGTTGCCCCGGCATACTCTGAACTCAATGATCCGATCATCCAGCGCAAGCGTCTCATGGATCAGTTTGAGCAGAACAAAGAGGAAGGCGATGAGCTTGCCAACAAGGTGGATGAGGACTTCCTCACCGCTCTTGAATACGGCATGCCTCCCGCCGGCGGTATGGGTGTCGGTATCGACCGTCTCATCATGATCCTGACCGGAGCTGAAGCCATCCGCGACGTCATCCTCTTCCCGCAGATGCGTCTGCAGAAGTAAGACTACCTTTTCGGGCGTTTGAAGATGCGCGGCAGAAAGATCAGAGGTATCTCGGAAGAAGTCTTTGCCAAACTCGGCAGGGAAAAACTTCTGCACGATTACTGCAATGTCATCTTCAAAATGCTCGGTTTGGTGATCGATTACATTTCAGCAGAGGATCAGACTCTGCGGCTCTCAAGCGGAGCGCGTTTCAATCCTTACTGCACGGCTTTGCGCAACACGCCCATGGGCTGCAAAGCGTGCAGTGAATGTGATATATCCAATGCCCGGCGCGCCGCCAGAGAGAAAAAAAGCATCTGTTACCGCTGTCATGCCGGATTGTACGAAGTGGTGGTCCCGCTTTTTGACAGTCACGGGAATTATCTCGGGTGCATGACCTCCGGTCAATTCCACCTCAACGGAGAACATCTGCTGTCGGAAGAAGCAGTAAATACCATTGCGGAACAGTACGGGATAAATGCCGAAACGCTTTACAGGGATTACTGCAGCTCATTGTCGGTGACCGGCATCCAGGTTGAAGGCATAACAGAGTTCCTTGCCATCATCGGCAAACATCTTACAGGACTGCATGGCAATCTTATTTTCCTGAGCAAGATCAACACTCCGGCAAAGATCGAACTGATAAAAAAGTACATTGAAGACAATTATTTTCAGCAGCTTTCAGTGGAAGAGGCAGCCCGCCGTCACAGCATGAGTCCGAGCAATCTTGCGCACATGTTCAAAAGGGAGCTGAACGTCTCTTTCAACCGTTATTTGAATTCCTTCCGTATCAGCAAAGCAAAAGAGATGCTTGAAAACACCGACCTCAATATTTCGGAGATCGCCTTTGCCGCAGGATTCGGTTCAATATCCCAGTTCAACCGTCAATTCCGTTCGGTCACCGGATGCAGTGCCGGAGAGTACCGTTCAGGCAAAACGACATCCCCCGCCGGTCAGAGCTGAGTTTTGCGCTGTGCGGAACGCCAGTGATAAAATCCGCTGAGGGTCTTGAAGCCCAGTTTTTCGGCGATGATCTTCCCCGGAACGTGAGCTTTTTCCAACTGCTGGAGTTCCAGACGGCGGCAGCTGTTCGCCCACTCCTGAACAGTGCATCCGGAATAGTGGTGGAAGAGCCTGACAAAGTGGAAGCGGCTGTATCCGACAGTTCTGGCGATCTTGTTTATATCCACACCGTCGTGCAGGTGTTCCCTGATGTAAATACGGGCAAACCCCATGGCTGCGCTGTGATAATTCATCCAGTGGACATCCGGGATGTGACTGTCTGACACCAGATCGAACAGCATCATCAATGCCAGTTCAAGCCGTTTACGTATCCGGTAATTATTTCCCGAACTCTGGACAAACTGCATACACAGCAGATCCAGCTGATACTCTTCCGGCAAGCTCCTGCAAGAGTGCAGCAGTATATCCCTTCTTCCCTCCCCGAACTCCACCAGCCGCAGCAGAACCTCTTTGCCGTTGGGATAACACCAGAGATGCTTGCCGCGTTCACAGTCAAGATGATATTTTTTTTCATGCATGACTCCCGGAGTCAGCAGTACCAGACTGCCGGGAGTCAAATGGATGTGTTCTCCGTTGAAGCGATAGTTATAAGAACCGCTTACGGTAAAAACTATCTCGATACGGTCATGACATTCCATAGTGCCGTCATTGTTTTTATCAACGGATGATGCAAAGTTGACAGTCCATTTATCCGGAGTAAGCATCAAAGCGACTTCTGCATCATTGAAAACACGGTCTTTCATCTTTTTGTCCAACAGATAAAACAAATATAAAAACTGAAATTGCCTCCGGAATAAAGTTACTGCGTATATACCGTTTTGTCAAGCTGGAATTTTGATTTTTTCCGGTTCGGGCACACAAAAAAAACGTATTACAGTTTTTTTAAAAAAACAGATCGCAGCTGCCCTTTTTTCACAATAGCAAGTTTGAGCATATAATAGCAAGATAAAAACTTGCTAAAAAAATGTAATTATTGTATTTTTACCCTGGAACACAACGAAAATCAAAGGGAGCCCAAAGATTTACCGGACAAAAAAACAATTTCGTCAGAACATATAAATCACCTTGATAAAGGAGTTTTAACATGAAACAGATTCTTATTTTTTCCGCAGTATTTTCTCTTTTTATCTGCCATGCCGCCCCGGCAGTATGGAAACAGAAAAATCACACAGAATGTCTTAAACTTACAGATGCCCTTGCCGCCCGCGCTCATGGTCCGGGAGTGTTTTACGATAACCTCACCAAACAGCTTGATGAAAATCCCAAACAACTGCGCTTATGGTACAATGACAAGGAATGGACTTTCTGTTTCCGTGACGAATCCGATCTTCCTGATGCGGTTTGGGAACTGCATCTTGCGAACTCTTCAAGTTCCGGCGATCTGCTGATACTTTCAGCTGAAACCGGCGGAAAACTGACAGGAGAGATCTTTGCCCGCAGAAAAGGCGGTATTGTCGCCGGTAAAAAGAGCAGCGTCACTGATTTCGGAACTGTTTCCGTGCAGAAAAAAGACGGCATCCGCACAGTAACAGTAAAGATCCCGGCGGAAAAACTCAAACCCTTCACCGCTCCGGCCGGTGCTAACGGAGCGATGAATTGCTTTTATATCGTCAACGGAAAAACACCAAAAGTTTCAGCATGGAATCCGACCGGAAACGCAAACCGCACATTTCCGTGGTGTCTCGGCAGACTGCTTATCATGAAATAACCAATGGAGAAAACGATCATGAAAAAAATCCACACACCGGAGAAAGAACTCACTGCCGCTCCTAAATATTTCACCTTGATCGAGCTTCTGGTGGTCACTTCACAACACTGCCGTGATCATGTAAAAGTTCTGTATAACCGTACCGGTATGCAAGCCGCAGGGGGCGGCGCGTTGGTACGGATGTGTACGGATAGGTACGGAAAAGTACGGAGGAAAGCGCCGCAGAAACCGGCTTTTGGGGTACACCATAATGCTTGCAAAGCAAGCGCTTCATGTTTGCCGCAGGCAAACGCTTCATG
>JAZSGR010000037.1:0-4141 GCA_045532825.1 Victivallaceae bacterium
CGCATCGCGGGCAATCTCGAGCCTCCCGCCTGTGCCGGTTTGGTCGTGTACAAAGGTACACTCCCGCACCGTACTCGGCGCAAAACTCGACCTTGCTCCACGCTGCATCCACCGATCGCAGACAGAACCGTTTCTTGAGCTTGAGAAAAACATATCTGAATAAGGATAAAATATAAATTTTTCACAAAATTTCGGACATTATCATTTTTTGCCCTTGCGCGATGCTGCGGTACATCAGCTGTGCAAAAAAAAGCCGGATTTCCGGCAAATAGCTCTTTTTTGTGTAATTAAGATTTGAAATAGCTCTTTTTTGTGCTATATTAGGAGTGCGGCGTTTATAAAGAAGGTTTTCACCGTGGTCGTCGCAGCGGTGGAATGTGCATGTTTGACTGGAAATCAGAAAAATACAGTGCAGGGACTTTCTTTTTTATGCGTCAGGACAAGTTGTTGAATATTCCGGCGATCCGCAGGATGCCGACCTATCTTCATAAACTGCTGAAAATGCAGTCTGAAGGCAAGGTGCGTGTGTCATCCACCGAGCTTGCCGAATATATGAAGATCGAACTGATCGTCGTCCGCAAAGATATTTCCCTCACCGGTATTTCCGGTCAGCGCCGTGTCGGCTATGATGTCAATGAACTTATCCGCTATATAAAGAGCTATCTCGGCTGGGAAAATATAATCCCCGCAGTGCTTGTCGGTGCCGGTTCCCTCGGTACTGCTCTGCTCGGATACGATGATTTTGAACATTACGGCTTCTGTATCGAACAGGTTTTCGACTCGTCTCCGGAGAAGATCGGTCAGGATATTTACGGCAGAACAGTCCGTGACATCGCCGATATGAAAGAGTGTTTTGCCCGCAGGATGCCGGAGATCGCAGTTATCTGTGTTTCCAATTCCGCTGCCCAGCCGGTCGCAGATAAACTGGTTGAGCTTGGAGTAAAATATATCTGGAACTTTGCCAACGTTTCCCTTAAAGTTCCGGAAGATGTAGTAGTTCAGCGCGAAGTGATCGCAGGCGGTCTTGCCATGCTTTCCGTAAGGCGCAAGCAGGATAACGTTGAGGTAAAAGAATAATGTAAAGTGCTGCAGCAGGAACCGGTCACGGAGCCTGCTGCAGTTTGTGTAAATAAGGTTTGCATCTGCATACCGGAAAACGGATGTGCTCCGGGAAGCAGGTGCCGGTTTTATTAAACAGTGAGGTAATAAAAATGTGTTGCAACAAATTGTCGGAAGGAGCAGCCGCCAAGTTTGCCGAACTCGATGCTTTTATCGACGGTCTCGGCATTGACCGTGCAGATGAACGTCGCCGCGGACGGCTGAACCAGGTTTTGCATCGCGCCCAGGAGATCTTCGGATACCTGCCGCGTGAGGTTCAGATCCATGTCGCAAAGAAACTTTTCCTTGCCGAAGCTCATGTTTCCGGAGTGGTGAGTTTCTACAACTATTTCACCACCGAACCCAAAGGCAAGTACTGCATCGATATCTGCATGGGAACTGCCTGCTACGTCAAGGGTTCTGAAAGAGTTCTGCAGGAAGTTGAACGTGTTCTCGGGATCAAAGCCGATACCAATCCGACTCCGGATGGTCTCTTCTCCATTTCCGCTCTGCGTTGCGTCGGTGCATGCGGACTTGCTCCGGTCATGATCGTCAACGGCAAGGTCTATGGAAAAGTTACTCCGGCCAAGGCTGTGGAAATCATCAACGAATACAAAAAGCTGGGGTAATTTATGAATAAGATCACTTCTCAGGAAGCATTGATGAGTGCTTTCAATGCAGCAAAAGGCAAGATCGCTCTCCGCTGTACCGATGTCCATGACATCAACTCTGTCAAAAAAGATATCCTCTGCTGCGGCGGTACCGGATGCCATGCGTCCAACGCCCAGGAGCTGATGGATAACCTCAACAAATACATCAAAGAAAACGGTCTTGAGAACGACGTCCGTGTTGTCCAGACCGGCTGTTTCGGTTTCTGTGCCCAGGGTCCGATCGTCAAGATCATGCCCGATAACGTGTTCTACGTGCAGGTCACTCCCGAAGATGCCAAAGAGATCATCGAAAGCCATGTCGTCGGCAAGAAGCCGGTCGAACGTCTGCTTTTCATGGAACCCATGCTGAAATCCCGTATCCATGATTATGCCAAGATGTCCTTCTATGCCAAGCAGATGCGTGTTTCTCTGCGCAACTGCGGACTCCTTGATCCGGAAGATATCGAAGAGTACATCGCCAATGACGGTTACCAGGCTCTGGCAAAATGTCTGTTCCAGATGACCACTGACGGCGTTGTCCAGGAAGTTCTGAACTCCGGTATCTGCGGACGCGGCGGTGCCGGTTTCCCCACCGGTATGAAATGGAAGATCGCAGCCGGTGTCAAGGCTGATGAAAAATACATCGTCTGCAACGCTGACGAGGGTGACCCCGGTGCCTTCATGGACCGCTCCATCATGGAAGGTGACCCGCACAGCATCATCGAAGCTATGGCGATCGGTGCTTATGCCATCGGCGCACAGCGCGGACTGGTCTACATCCGTGCGGAATATCCGCTGGCGGTCAACCGTCTGCGTCTTGCCATCGATCAGGCCCGCGAAGCCGGACTGCTCGGTGACAACATCATGGGAACCGGTTTCAGCTTCGATATCGAAGTCAAACTCGGTGCCGGTGCATTCGTCTGCGGTGAAGAAACTGCCCTCATCCACTCCATGGAAGGTCAGCGCGGCGAACCGACCACCAAGCCGCCGTTCCCCGCCAACATCGGCGGCGGATACTGGGGCTGCTCCACCAACGTGAACAACGTTGTAACCTATGCTTCCATTCCGGTCATCATTCAGAAGGGTGCCGGTTGGTACAGCAAGATCGGCAACTGGCAGCCTGAATTCGATGAAAACGGCAACTTCAAGCGTACCATCAGCGGCAACAGCGGTACCAAGGTGTTTGCTCTTGCCGGTCAGATCAACAACGTCGGTCTGGTCGAAGTCCCGATGGGAACCACTCTGCGCGAGATCATCTATGATATCGGCGGCGGCATTTCCGGCGGACGTGAATTCAAAGCGGTGCAGACCGGCGGACCCTCCGGCGGCTGTATCACCAGGGAAAACCTGGATACCCCGATCGACTACGGCAATCTTTCCAAGATCGGTTCCATGATGGGTTCCGGCGGTATGATCGTGCTTTCCGACAAGGACTGCATGCCCGCCATGGCGAAGTTCTATCTTGACTTCACCAAGGATGAATCCTGCGGAAAATGTACTCCCTGCCGTATCGGTACCCGCCGTATGCTCGAAATGCTCGAGAAGATCTGTGACGGCAACGGAACCGTTGAGATGCTCGATGAACTGGAATCTCTGGCAAAGACCATTACTGACACCGCCCTCTGCGGACTGGGTCAGACTGCTCCGAACCCGATCCTGAGCACCCTGCGTTACTTCCGCGATGAGTATCTTGCCCACGTTGTGGATAAGAAATGTCCCGCCGGAACCTGTCCGAAGCTCTACACCCTCACCATTACTGATGATTGTATCGGTTGTACCAAGTGCAAACGCAACTGTCCGGTGGATGCGATCCAGGGTGAACTCAAACAGCTCCACACCATCGATACTTCAAAATGTATCAAGTGCGGTGCCTGTATCGACGGATGTCCGAAAAAAGCAATTGTCAAAATGTGAGTGCAACAATGAATACTGTCAATCTTACCATCAATGGCAAGCAGGTCAGCGTACCTGCCGGCTCCACTATTCTGGAAGCTGCCAGCAAACTCAATATCAAGATCCCGACCCTCTGCTACTGCGAGGGTCTGGGCTGCGGTGTTACCAACAATCCCGCCAGCTGCCGTATCTGCGTGGTGGAAGTCGAACGCCGCCGCAATCTGGCTCCCGCCTGCGCCACTCCGGTCATGGAAGGCATGGTGGTCCACACCAACAGCCAGCGTGCGCTCAATGCCCGCCGTACCGTGCTTGAGCTGATGCTCAGCGATCACCCGCAGAAATGTCTGACCTGCGCCAAGAACCAGGACTGCGAACTGCGTGTTCTGGCTGCTGAATTCGGTATCCAGGAGGTCTCTTTCTCCGGAGCCAAGAACCGTTTTGAGGTCGATGACTCCAGCGAAGCGATCATGCGTGATCTTTCCAAGTGCATCATGTGCCGC
>JAZSGR010000162.1:0-18890 GCA_045532825.1 Victivallaceae bacterium
GCGCAGAGATCTCATAAATCTCATAGTTCCCATTATTCCCATAACTCTCATCAAACCGCCGCCCCCAAGCGGCTGTCATACCGCAGCGGGTATACAGCATGGGCTGTACGATCGTCAGGTTTGACAGCCCGGTGTCTTGAGGGCAGTTATACCTTGCCGGTAATGCAGCGCAAGTTTTGTATAACCGGTCATGCCTGATATATATGTGGGGGCGGCGGTCGGTTGCCGACAGCATCATAACGCCGCCTTGCCCTGCGGGGGGCGGCGGAAAAGCTGTCATACCTTGCCGGTATTGCGGTGCGCCGCGATATTTTACCCACGGGTACTGACTGCGCTTGTTTTTACCCGCACGGCTAATTTCGGCGGCGCAGAGATCTCATAAATCTCATAGTTCCCATTATTCCCATAACTCTCATCAAACCGCCGCCCCCAAGCGGCTGGCATACCGCACCGGGTATACCGCATGTGCTGCACGACCGGTCATGCCTGATACCTCGTTGCGGCGGAAAAGCTGTCATACCTTGCCGGTATTGCAGTGCGCCGCGCAGATTTGCAGTTTGGGTACTGACAGTGCGCTTATTTACCCATCCGGTTTATTTTTGCGCTGAAAGTTTTTCCTGCGCAAGTTTTGCCATCGGTTCGATCTTTTTCTGCATCATGAATGATGAGAATAAATATCTTCCGGAAAGTTCCCTGCCGTAAAACTCCCGCAGGGCGTTGGTCAGAGCCGAGTCGGGATCACGTTCGTAACTCCACGAAATCAGATTGCCCGTGAAACTTGAACGTATGGTTCTTGTGACATGCTTTGCCGGAGAACGGTACCCTTCAAAAGCCAGACAGAACGGAGCATACGCTCCGGCAAGCGAACTGACAACACCCCACAATATCATCACGGCGGCAATGCACCACACCGGACGTGATCTTTGTTCCAGCAGCCAGATACCGGCAAAATACCACAGTACCGGGATCACCGGTATCAGGTAACGGAATCCGTATGCCGCACCGCCGTATTCGTTGGTCATCACCAGATAAAAGATGATGCACAAAAGCGATGCCGCAAGCGCACTGATCTCCGGAGTTTTGAGCTTTTTACGCATACTCCACAATCCGGGGACGGCAAGCAGCAGAAAAGGCTGATAACTGAAAAGTCCGCGGTATCCCAGCAAAGCTTCAAAAGCATACCCGAAATGATTTTTATTACCGGTGCCGGGAGTATATGTTCCACCGCCGTAAGCGATATAAAGCGGAAGTACAGTTCCGTAGGCATAATAATTGAGTCCGGTGATGAAAATGGCGACTGCTGCCGAACCAGCGGCTCCTGCAAGCGCACTTTTCCAGCAGCGGCGGTTGGCAAAATACAGCGCAAAAACATTTACAGCACTGGTGAAAAATCCGGTCGGCAGATCGTATGCGGCGACAGCTCCGGCTGCGAGTCCGGTAATGACAGCAGTGGATAAGGCAGGTTTTCTGCTGAATTTTTCCAGAACGATGAACCAGCCGAGAAAGGCAAGTGCCGCCGGAGTGTGGTTGTTCACGGTGACGGAATAACTCAACAGCCAGCTGCCCATGACCGCTGACAATGCAATCAGAAATTTTTCCTGCACCGCTCCTTTGCGGTATCTTCTCAACTGATCGAACAGCCAGATGAATATCAGCGCATTGACCAGACCGCCTGCAATAAAATTGTAAATATAGATAAGCAGATGATAATTATCTTTGAAATTCAATCCGGTAAAATGGTGGACGGCTTTATGAAGCATGCCGACGCTCCAGGCAAGCGGCAGCGGTTTGTCGGAGTAAACTTTTCCATCTCTTATTATCCGGTCAACTGAACGGAATTGAGTGAAATTGATATGAAAAACATTCTGTTCACCTACGGCTTCGATCACAGCAAAGCGGGTGGCTTCGTTGCCTGAAATGGATACCTCCATCTGACTGTAACACAGGGCGAAGATCAGACAGACAGCGGCTCCGGCGATTTTAAGCATAAAAGTTTGTTTTCTGTTCAGCATTTGATACCCCTTGCAAAAATCCTTGCTTCTTTATCAAAATACTCCAGCTGTTCAATTGAACTCTGCGGCTCGGCGGTGTGATGCTCCATAGTGCGCCTCACTATCTCCCAGATATGACAGAATTTTATCTCTCCCCTGCGGAAACGCTCCACGGCGACTTCGTTGGCGGCATTCATCACTGCCGGCATGGTTCCGCCGCACTTTATGGCATGGCGCGCAAACTTGAGAGACGGAAATTTTTCATCATCGACCGGAATGAATTCGATTTTGCTCAATGCGGAAAAATCAAATTTTTCCGGATTTCCCTTGAGTCGTTCCGGAAAACTCAAAGCGTAACGTATCGGCAGTCTCATATCCGGTACGGCAAGCTGGGCGATGGTACTGCCGTCGGCAAGCTCCACCAGAGCGTGCACGGTCGAATGAGGTTCGATGACCGCACCGAGTTTTTCACCCGGAACATCAAAAAGATATCTTGCTTCAACAAGTTCCAGAGCCTTGTTCATCATCGAAGCGGAGTCGATGGTGATCTTTGCCCCCATGCTCCAGGTGGGATGTTTGAGGGCATCCTGAAGCGTGGCGTTCTCTATCTGTTCCCGGCTCCAGCTGCGGAACGGCCCGCCGCTTGCAGTGAGCCACAGTCTGCTTATCTCATCGCTGCGTCTGCCAGCCAGACATTGGAAAACTCCGGAGTGTTCACTGTCAATTGGTATGATCTCCGCACCGGGAACGCTGCGCGCCTTCTGCATCACCAGTTCACCAGCCATGCACAGCACCTCCTTGCTGGCAAGAGCCACCCTTTTGCCGCACTCCAGGGCGCGCAAAACCGGATGGATGCCGCCGACACCGATAATGGCGCACAGTACGATATCGACTTCCGGAGCGGTGACCATTTCTATCAAAGCATCATCTCCGGCAAGAGCCTGACAGTCCGCCGGCAGTTTTGAACGCAGTTCAGCAAGTTTTTCCGGATCGGTCGTTGCGACTTTGCACGGATGAAAAATGCCTGCCTGCCGCACCAGTTCATCGATATTGTTTTTTGCGGCGATACCGTAAACTTCAAAATGGTCGGGATAAGCGGCAAGTTCCAGTGCGGCATTTCTGCCGATGGAACCGGTGGCACCGAGGACGACGACTTTTTTAGGCATGATATTTCCCCGGGGTTCAGCGCAGTTTCAAAGTTGCCAGAGCCAGTAGAGAGAATACTCCTGCGAGTATCCAGAAACGGACCACGATTTGAGTTTCCGTCCATCCCTTCCGCTCGAAATGGTGGTGTATCGGAGCGCAGAGGAATATGCGTTTGCCGGTGAGTTTGAAAGATGCCACCTGCAGGATCACGGAGACCGCCTCCATCACGAATACTCCGCCCACCAGCACCAGCAGGATCTCCTGTCTGGCAAGTACGGCGAGCATGCCGACTGCACCGCCGAGAGCGAGACTGCCGGTATCACCCATGAACATCGAAGCCGGCTTGCAGTTGTGCCACAGAAAACCGATGCAGCTCCCGCCGACTGCGGCGGCAAACACCACCGCTTCACCGGCACCTGCGATATACGGCAGATTGAGATAACCGGCAAAAACCTTGTGTCCCATCACATAAGCGAATACGGCATAGGTGAGAGTACAGAAAATGGTGCATCCTGAAGCCAGACCGTCTTTGCCGTCGGTGAGATTGACCGCATTTGAAGCTCCGACGATCACGATGACTTCAAGCAGATACATCCATTTGGAGGCAAGAACAGGCTCCTTGAAAAACGGTATCATCAGCTGGGTGAGCAATCCGCTGCGCATTTCCGGAGCAAGGGAAAATCCCCAGACGACGGCGGAGGCGATCAGGATCTGAAGCAGCATTTTGACTTTTCCGGGCATCCCTTTGGGATCTTTTTTCCACACTTTCAGGAAATCGTCGATAAATCCGGTCAGAGCCAGCAGCAGGGTACCGGCGGCAAGCACGACCGGGATCAGTGAAAGATCGGTCCAGAGCAGGGCGGATACAATGATCGCTCCGACGATGAGGATACCACCCATGCACGGAGTTTTGGATTTTTCCCGGTCGATAAATTCCTCCGGCACCAGACCGGCAAGACGCTCTGTTGCCTGGACATTCATTTTTTTCAGCAGCCGTGCGGTCGGTGCTCCGAGCAGAAGCACCAGCAGAAATGCCGTGAATGCCGCACCGCCTGCGCGGAAAGTCAGGTACTCAAACAAACGCAATGGCCCGAAAGAACCGCTCAAATGTGACAAAAAATAAAACATGTTTCCTTCCCCTGTTTTTATTACGGGGTTTACTATACTCCGCTTTTGCAGTTATTTCAAGAGCCGGAACCGGATGCTGCTCTTGAAAAAAACATGCCGCAGCAGTATATTAACAACAAAGATCCGAACCAACACAAGGAGACCTGAATATGGCAGGAATGGAAATATCACTTTCATCGTTCTGGATAGTCGCGATCATGATCTGCGTGATCCTGCTCATCCTCGTTGCCCAGATATCGCATTTTTACGCAAAATTTCAGGAGCACCGCAAGGATATCGAAGCCAATCTGATCGGACTTTCCGGACAGTTGAAGAAACTTCAGACCACGATGAGCGAACAGCTCGGCGAACAGCGCCGTCTGCTCCGGGCGCAGAATGAACTTCTGGAACTCAAGCGTGCGGAAATGACCGGAGATTTTGAGATCGTCGAAGAACCGGTCGTTCCGGTGCAGTCTGTGCCGCAGGCAGCGGAAAATACTCCGCCTCCGGAACTGCCCGGAACATCGCCCAGATTCCCCAACATCAACATCGGCTGATCCGCGTGAACAAGAAAGAATTACTCAAAGAGCTGGAAAAGCTCGGTATGCGTCCGGGCCGCGGTCTCGGTCAGAATTTCCTCATGGACAACAATCTGCTGGATTGGATAGTCCGCCGTTCCGCCCCCGGCTGCGGTGAGCATATCCTTGAAGTAGGTCCCGGTTTCGGTGCGCTGACCGGCAAACTGCTGGAGTCCGGAGCACAGGTGACCGCCATTGAATACGATCACCGTCTGGCTGATTATCTGCGGGAAAAGTATAAAAACACCTCCCTGCGGCTCATCGAAGCAGATGCGTGCAAGGTGGATTACAGCGAACTGTTTCCCGCGGGGGTGAAATTCCGGGCGATCGCCAATCTGCCGTACTCCATAAGTTCGATCTTCATTGCCAGAATGCTGGAACTGGAAAACGGACCTGATTACATGCTTTTCATGCTTCAGCGTGAAATGGGTGAACGTCTGGCGGCAGCTCCCGGATGCAAGGACTACGGGGCATTATCGGTGAGAGCCGCCCTTGATCACCGGGTCTGCATCGAAAAGATCGTTCCGCCGGAAGTATTTCATCCGGCTCCCGAAGTTGAATCCGCACTGGTTTCCCTCACCCGCGAGCGCGGACGTGACATCACTGCCGTCAAGCGTATCAGCAGTGTGACCAAACTGGCATTTTCACAGCGGCGCAAACAAATGGGCAAAGTGCTTGCCGGAAGTTACGGCAGGGAAAAAGTGGAAGCCGCCTTTGCCGCCGCCGGTATCGCCTGGGAAATACGTCCCGACCGGGTGACTCCTGAACAGTTTGCCGTCATTGCGGAAGAGCTGTCATGAAAAATGTAAAGACCAATGCCGTCCGTCTGCTTGAAGCGGCGGGTATCGCCTGTGAAGAAAAATTTTACGACGTTTCCGACGGCAGGATAGATGCTCTTGCCATCGCGGAAAAAATCGGCGAGTCTCCGGAACAGGTATTCAAAACGCTGGTGACTTATTCCAACAGAAAGGAATATTTCGTTTTTGTGGTTCCGGCGGCGGCTGAACTCGATCTCAAAAAAGCGGCAGCGGCGGCGAAGGTGAAAAGCATTGAAATGATCCCTTCCAAAACTCTGCTGCCGACTACCGGATATGTTCACGGCGGCTGTTCGCCGGTCGGCATGAAAAAGGTTTTCCCCACTTTCATCGATGAAACAGCGCAGCTTTTTGACTACATCTGCGTGAGTGCCGGGGCGATCGGAACCAATGTGGCAGTAAATCCGGATGATCTCTGCCGGTTCGTCCCGGCAGAGTATGCGGATATCGCAAGATAAAACTTATCCTCCGGACCAAGCCGCTGTGCTTGAGTATCACACTTTTTCCGCTTTGAAGGCAAGTTCGCCGTCTGATGCGGCATCTATCACCAGAGTGCTTCCCGGCATTACGGCACCTTCGATCAGCTGACGCGAAAGCGGAGTTTCTATCAGTCTGATGACTGCGCGTTTCAGAGGTCTTGCTCCGAAATCCGGATCGTAACCGGCATCCGCGACGACCTTTTTGGCATTTTCCGTGACCTGCAGAGTTATCTGCTGTTCAGCCAGACGTCCGGCAAGCCGGGCGAGCTGGATATCCACGATCCTGCCGATCTCTTCGCGCGAAAGCGCATGGAATATCAGGGTCTCATCGATGCGGTTGAGGAATTCCGGACGGAAATGCTGCCGCAATTCATTGAAAAGCTCCTCTTTGAGCGATGAGGCATTGCCGTGATTTTCCAGGATCATTGAGCTGCCGATGTTGCTGGTCATGATGATTATGGTGTTTTTGAAGTTGACAGTTCTGCCCTGTGAGTCGGTAACGATGCCGTCTTCAAGTATCTGAAGCAGGATATTGAACACATCAGGGTGAGCCTTTTCGATCTCATCAAAAAGCACCACGGAATTCGGACGGCGGCGTACGGCTTCTGTGAGCTGACCGCCCTCTTCATATCCGACGTATCCCGGAGGCGCACCGACCAGACGGGAAACGCTGAATTTTTCCATATACTCCGACATATCGATCCTGACCATTGCCCGTTCATCGTCGAACAGATCTTCAGCAAGGCTTCTTGCCAGTTCGGTTTTTCCCACTCCGGTCGGTCCGAGGAAGATGAAACTTGCGATCGGCCGGTTGGGATCTTTCAATCCTGCGCGCGCCCGGAGCACGGCATCTGCGACGGCGGTAACGGCTTCATCCTGTCCCACCACCCGCTCATGGAGCCTGCTGCCGAGAGCAAGGAGTTTTTCCTTTTCCCCCTGCACAAGTTTACTTACCGGGATATGAGTCCAGCGGCTGATGATATTGGCGATATCCTCCTCATCGACCTCCTCTTTGAGCATACGGCTGCCGGACTCCTCTTTCATGGCATTTTCTGCCTCCCGGATCTGCTGTTCGATACCGGGAATGGTTCCGTGGCGCAGTTCGGCGGCTTTTTCAAGATCGTATGCGCGTTCAGCTTTTTCCAGCTGGGCGACGGCAAGATCCAGAGCTTCGCGGCTGCTGCGCAGATCGGCGAGCTGTTTTTTCTCCTTGTCATAGAGCGCGCGGAGTTCCCTGACCTGTTCACGCAGTTCCGCAGCTTCCGCTTCCAGCTGTTCCCGGCGTTTGACTGATGCCGGGTCTTTTTCATTACGCAGTCCGGTGATCTCGATCTCCAGCTGCATTACTTTGCGTTCCGCCTCATCCAGCTCTTCCGGACTGCTGTCGATACCGGTACGCAGGGCGGCAGCCGCCTCATCGACCAGGTCGATAGCTTTATCCGGCAGGAAACGGTCGGAGATATATTTATCAGAAAGCACCGCTGCGGAAACCAGTGCGCTGTCACGCAGTTTCACACCGTGGTGGATCTCGTACCGCTGTTTGAGTCCGCGCAGGATGGAAATGGTATCTTCCACTGACGGCGGATTGACCAGAACAGATTGAAACCTGCGTTCCAGAGCGGCATCTTTTTCGATATATTTGCGGTATTCATCGAGCGTGGTCGCACCGATGCAGTGGAGTTCTCCGCGTGCGAGCAGGGGTTTCAGAAGATTTCCGGCATCCATTGCGCCGTCACCTGCTCCTGCACCGACAACGGTATGCAGTTCGTCGATAAAGAGGATGACCTGACCGTCGGCGGCAGTGACCTCTTTCAGCACGGCTTTGAGACGTTCTTCAAATTCCCCGCGGTACTTTGCCCCTGCGATCAGCAGTCCCATATCCAGAGCTGCCAGCTGTCTGCCCTTGAGGCTCTCCGGAACATCGCCGCGGACGATACGCCGGGCAAGTCCTTCCACGATAGCGGTCTTGCCCACGCCCGGCTCGCCGATGAGCACCGGATTGTTCTTGGTACGGCGCGAAAGTATCTGTATCACCCGGCGGATCTCATCATCCCTGCCGATGACCGGATCAAGTTTATCCTGCATGGCAAGCAGAGTAAGATCACGGGAATATTTTTTGAGTGCCTCGAACGTGGACTCCGGGTCCTGACTGGTCACGCGCTGATTTCCCCTGATCGACTGCAGTACGTTCAGCACCTTGTCGACGGTGATGCCGTTCTGTTCAAAAAGTTTCGCAGCTTCACTGCCGGATTTGAGCATGGCAAGCAGCAGATGTTCGACGCTGATGTATTCATCCTGCATGTTCTGCGCTTCCCTGGCGGCATCAGCGAGCAGGCTCAGGACTTCGTTTGAATTGCAGATATCCTGACCTGCAGACTGCATCTGCGGCAGACGGTCGAGGACCTCTCCGACTTTTCCGGCAAACAGCCGGCTGCTGATGCCCAGACGGCTCAAAATAGAGCAGGCAAGTCCGTTTTCATCCTGAAGCATCGCATGCAGCACGTGGATGTTTTTCAATTCAGTATTGCGCCGTTCGACGGCGGTCATTCTGGCTCCGGAAAGAGCTTCACGGGTTTTGTTGGTAAGTTTATCCATATTCATAACAAGATCCCTCCTTTGGTTGAAAATCATTCTGCTGCCCTGCTGTAAGCAAAAAACGTGCCAATATGCACTTGACAAAACTCCGGTGTGACGTGTATATTGTAAAGCGGTCGGAATTGCACCTGCACGGTGTGACAAATTGACACATGGAACAGCAAAAAAGGCACAGTATATGAAATTTGAATTGATTACCAGCGCACATAATGATTCGGTCAGACACCTGGTGAAACTGCGTGACCGCCGCCACCGTGACCGTGAACAGTTGACCATTCTTGAGGGATACCGCGAACTCACACGCGCGGAAGAGTACGGCATGGAACTTGTGGAGTGCTTCTTTTCACCGCAGCATTTTCTCGGCAGCAATGAGTATCCGCTGCTGGAACGGCTGGCAGCCGGAGGCATAAGGGTGCGTGAAGTCGCACCGCATCTGCTGGAAAAAGTCACTTACCGCGACCGTCCGGAGGGACTGCTCGCCGTGGCAAAGATGAAGCGGCACACTCTGGATGATATGCCGGTCGATCCCAACGGACTTTATCTGGTGGCGGAAACAGTGGAAAAACCGGGCAATCTCGGTTCCATGCTCCGCAGTGCCGATGCCGTGAATGCCACCGGAGTTATACTTTGCGAGAAGGGAACGGATATTTACAATCCCAACGTCATCCGTGCCAGTACCGGTGCGCTCTTTTCCGTTCCGCTGGCGGAGACGGACAACGCTTCGGCAATGGCGTGGCTCAAAAAGCACAACATCAAAACTCTTGCGGCCACTCCGCACACTGATTACAAGTATACCGATGTCGATCTCACCTGCGGCGTGGCTATGGTCGTAGGAGCGGAACAGACCGGTTTGACGGATTTCTGGATGGATGGAGCAGATTTGAAAGTCGTCATTCCCATGCTGGGAAAAATAGACTCTCTCAATGTTGCAACCGCCACTACCTTACTGCTTTACGAAGCAGTCCGTCAGCGCGGATTCAAAAAGTGACGGAAAATTGACGATGGATTTGACGATAGTTTATTTTGTCCGTCACGGTGAAACTGCTGCCAATTTGACGAATACGGTGCAGGGGCAGTTGGATTATCCGCTTGATGATGCAGGACTCAGACAGGCGGATGCCGTTGCTGAACGTCTGAAAGACATGAAATTCGACGTCATTTATTCCAGTGATCTTTCAAGAGCCGCGGCAACTGCGGAAAAGATCTCCGGCGGCAGAAAGGTCATCAAAGATCCCGCCTTGCGGGAGTGGATGCTCGGAGAGTGGCAGACCCGGACGATACAGGATATAAAGAAACTTTATCCGGAAGAGTACCGCAAATTTACAAATGACGATCCGGACTTTGTACCTTCAGGCGGAGAAAGTTCTGCCGGATTCCGCTGGCGGGCGGCGGACTTTCTGAAAAAAGTTCACGCTGAATGCAGCGGCAGAACCGTGCTGTGCGTTTCCCACGGCGGATTTATCAAACAGATACTCAAGTGCGTCATGGGAGTCGAAACTTTCGGTATCACACCGAAATGTGAAAACACTTCAGTCTCCGCTTTTGCCACATCTGACGGTGTCAGGTGGCAGCTGCTGTTCTGGAACGATCATTCGCACCTTGAGCATTTCACATCAAGTTCCGGCTGGTAGGTCTGCCCGTCAAACCTCTTCCCATGATCTCATCGTGCGGCAGACTTCCTGAAAAACCTCCAGTGCCGGACGGGAGTTGCTCCAGTCTCTGGTTTCCGGATTGACATAAAGCCTGCGTTCACGCGCATTGGTGATCTTCCAGAAACCGGCTATATCCATATCGCCGTGACCGATGGTCGCATCGTCAAAAAATTTACCGCAGCGTTTGCGCTCGCTTGTCATAGAGTCTTTTGCGTTGGAGACACGCCAATCCTTCACATGAAAATGCACTGTACGGTCACGCAGTTTTTTGAAAGCGGCAATGGGATCTTCTGCAGTGGCAACGTTGCCCTGATCGAAGGTAAGCCGCAAATCAGGCAGAGCATCAAGCAGTTCGAGACACTCATCGGCGGTCGTGATCGGACTGTTGCCGAAACCGGTGCTTTCAAGAGTAAGTGTGACTCCTGATTTTTTTGCCAGTTCCACTGCGCGTCCGAAGTAGTCCAGATAGCGGCTGCGGTCATCAGCCGGACCGGTCTGGTTTACCCGGGCAAACGGCGGCAGCATCAAAATGGGAGCATTGAGTGTACAGGCATCCTCCAGAGATGCTTTGAATTCATCAAAATAAGCAGGATCATCATTGATAAAACCCCACTTTATCATCGTATGGGCGGCAATGGGAAGTCCGGCATCATCGCAGATTTTTTTCAGTTCCGCCGCCGTATGTCCGTGCAGACCTATCCAGTCAATGGCTTCCATTTTGCACGCCTGCGCTGTCTCAACGATCTCCCTGACCGGTTTTTCGCTCAACATCAAAGACATCATACAAATTTTCATGATTTCCGTTTCCTCCGTAAAAGGCAGTTTGGCTTTTGATAGAAGTTACTGCACCGGGAGGTGTTTTCCAATGGATTTATCTGCTTTTATTTGGACAAACCGGCAGTTTTTTGCAAAGATGTCCACGGAGATTTATGATTTGCCCCGTGCTGCCTTATCCGCAGCAGAAGAAAATCATAAGTGTCACTGCTGCTGTCTGCATTCAAGCAGCAGATCGTCAAGGATATCCTGCGGAGTGTCACGGTTCAGCCGCTTCCACAGTTCCGGCAGCGGCAGTTCTATGGAGTGGGCGATATTTACCGCAGGAACAGGCTCTTTATCCAGCACATCTGCGATGGCGGCGCAAAGTTCCCGCACCGGGATAAGTTCCAGTATGACATCATCGATGCGTTCCGGAGTCTTTCCCTGCGCCGCAAGACAGGCAAAAGTCGATACCACCGAATTGTAAAACGGCTTGCTGCCGGGTCCGAAAGTGTTGGGCATGAGCAGCGCAGATGCCTTTATACCGTTTGCGGCAAAGAGTGCCATGCAGTCGCGTTTGCTCCGGTGATACGGAAGATCTTTTGTAAGCACATGCGGACTGCTTGCCAGAAAAACCGTGGTGTTTTTTCCGGCGAGTGCCGCCGAAAGTTTTTCCGCAAGTGCGAGATTGGTCCTGTAAAGATATTCTCCATCCTCATGGCGGCTGAGTCCGGCAAAGTGGACCACGCATCCGGCATCTTCAAGAGCTTTGGAAAGTTTTTCCGCACTGTCAAAGGCATCGCGCGGAACTTCACAGAAGGGGATGCCGCGTTTTTCAAGTTCCCTGACAAAGAAGGAGCCGATGAAGCCTGCACTTCCAGTTACAGCAACTTTTCCGCACGGCAGGGAAAACGGTGCCGCAGTTTCAAAATCAAGCAGTTCCCCGGTATGGGGGTGTTCAAATACCAGACGCGCAGCATGCAGAGCCTGCCGCGGCAGCAGAAGCTGTTTTTTATCCTCTTCAGTCAGGGCGTCCTCTTTCAATTTGAGGTAAAATCTTTCATCTGTACCGTAAAGTTTATCCCCGGTTACCGGATAACCCATGCTGTACAAAGTTGCGCGTATCTGATGCATCCTGCCGGTGAAAAGCGTGGCACGGACCAGGGAAAATCTGCCGTTGGAACTCAGCGGTTCCAGCAGAGTTTCCGCTGTTTCCGACGGCATTTCCGGTTCGGAAAGCAGAAAACGGCGTTTTTTGCGGATCGTGCTTGAAGTATCTTTGGTCAGAAATCCCGAAGCCCGCACCGTTGAATTGAAATCTCCGTGGACCATGACGGTATAGATCTTGCTGCGGATAAGATCGCGTTTGGCAAATTTTGCCGCTGTTTCCTTTGTTTTGGCGGCGATCATCAATCCGGAGGTTTCGCGGTCGAGGCGGTTGACGAAATGGATATCCCCGTATTTGGAACACAGCATGTGCCACAGCGTATGTTTGAAAAACGGCCCCGCCGGATGCACGCAGAGATTTCCCGGCTTGTTGATGACCAGAAGATGCTCATCCTCAAAAACGGTATCGTACGTCATATCCGCCGGAGGTTCAGGCAGTTCTCCCGGCTGGTACTCCACGCAGTCGTGCATGGCGAGGATGTGTTCAGGCGGAACTTGAACGGAGTTTACGGTGATCTCGCCTGAACTGATGACACTCCGCCAACCGGGTTCATTCCGGTAGGGGAAACGGCTTACCAGATAATTTATCAGCGTCTGACCGCATGAGCTCCAGTCGACCGCAGACCGGACTTTTCTGCGGGTGAGGGATTGCGGAGTATGTTTCATTTTTTCACCATTATGACCCGGCATTCCGGGAGTTGTTCTCTGATCTTGTTTTCCAGAACTTCCCCGCGCAGAAACACCGCAGTGGAGAGCCAGTCGGCGCGCATTGCCGACGGAGCAATGACGGTTGCGGAATACCGGCGTACCGGAGGATATCCGCATGCCGGATCGATGATGTGACCGTATATCCTGCCGCCGTAAGTGATGTTCCTTTCATAATCCCCGCTGGTGGATACTGCCTGTCCGGGAGATACCGGCACCGTCTGCCGCAGTCTGCCGGGATCAGAGGGATCTTTGATGCCGACGGTATATGATTTTTTTCCGTCCGGAGCAGATGCGGTGAATTTCAGATTTCCGCCGAGATCCAATACTCCTGATACGGGAATTTCTGCGAGTCTTTCTGCGGCGAGATCCAGCGCAAATCCTTTGGCGATGCCGCCGAGATCCAGAGCCATGCCCTTTACCCTGAAGCGAACCGACCGGCGGGAGTCATCCAGTATGAGTTTGTCAAAACCGGTCTTTTTCATGGTTTCATTTATCTCATGCTGTCCGGGAGCCTGATTGCGTTTGCGGTAAAATCCCCACATATTCATAAGGGGTTTCACGGTGATATCAAAAGCTCCGCCGCTGAATTTCCAGGCAAACTGCGCCTCTTTTATCATCTTCCACATGAGTTCAGAACAGAAAAATTCTTTATCCGCAGCCGTGGCGTTGAGGCGTGACAGTTCGCTGTCAGGATCATAAAGATTTGCAGTACGGACGACCTCTTCAAAAGCCTTCATAACCAGTTCATTTCCGCGCGGGGCGGTATCGTGAGCATTTCCGGTCAAGGTCACAGCTCCGACCGTCCCCATGGTGCGGAAAGTGAAAGTGCTGCGTTCAACAGAATTTTTCTGCAGAGCAGAACAATCACGCAGAACGCCCGACAGGACTCCTGCGAGTATGACCGCACCGGCGGAAATGATAAGCTTTTTCCTGATTTTTTTCATGATCCAACGTTTCCGGATGGATAATGTAGCATGAAAATAAAAAAAATCCAACTCCGGAAGTCCGGCAGTATCTTGAAAAATCAGAAAAACCATATTATATTTACCGGTGAAATGGTGTACATACACCGTTTTGAGAGCAGGTGTACAGTTCACCTTAATTTCAAAAAAACATGGAGAAAAAGGGATGAAAAAACTTTTTGTGATCGCAGCAGCGGTAATGTTGAGCATATTCAGTGCTTCAGCAGAAGAATGGGATATCTTTGCCCTGATGTTCACCGGCAACACTCCGGCGGGATCGGCAATGACTGACATTTACGGAGTTAAAGCCGGAGCCCCGATAAGCGGCGGAACCGGAACCGTATACGGAGTCGAAGGTGCTGTTCTCTGGGCGGGTACCAAAGAGGTCAACGGCATCAAATGCAGTCTCATCGGAACAGACGGAACTTCCGGAGCCGGACTTCAGCTTGCCATCGTAAATTTCATCGATAAGTTTGCCGGACTTCAGCTGGGTATTTTCAACTATGCGACAGACAGTGCTTTCCAGATCGGTCTGATCAACATCATTGAAAACAGTCCGGTGAAATTCATGCCGCTGGTCAACTGCCGCTTCTGAAACTGAATTATTTTATCAGGGAGATCAATCATGAAAAAACTCATACTTTCCGCCATTATCGTTCTTGCCGGAACTTTTTCCGTTTCCGCTGCCGCCAAGGCCGCTCCTGCCAAAGCCGCTCCTGAAGCAGCAAAAGCAGCTCCTGCCAAAGCAGCATCCTGCGAACAGCTGCGTCCGCTCGACCAGTGGACCTTTTTCCAGGTCGCTTTTCTGCCTTACGTTCCCAATGCCCAGATGAATTCCAATGTCTACGGCATCAAATCCGGCTGGCCGGTGACCTGCGGATACGGCAGAGTATTCGGACTTGAAGCATCATGGATCTACTCCGGAACCAATCATATCAAAGGTATCCAGGCCTCATGGATCTGCAACAACAACGAAAGCTGTGACGGTATCCAGGCATCGTTCGTGGTCAGCATCAACCGCCGGCTGATGCGCGGACTCCAGGCGACCATGGTCTACACTCATGCCGGAGATCTCATGGGTATCCAGGGCGGACTCGTCAGTCTTGCCGACGATGTCTACGGCGTACAGGGCGGACTTGCTTACGCACAGGCAAAGAACGTGACCGGTTTCCAGGCTGCGGGTGTCTGTGTCAACACCGGCAAACTCACCGGAATCCAGTGCAATCTGTACGGTCAGGTCGCGGACAGCACCGGTGTCCAGTTCGGTCTGATCAACGTTTCCCACGGCAAAGGTGTCCAGTTCGGTCTGATCAACTACATCAAAGATGCCTGGCTGCCGTTCTTCCCGATCGTCAACTTTGCCTTCTGAAAAACAGAACATGTCATCAGCTGATCCGGAAAATGATCCGCAGCTCAAACTCAAGCTGCTTGAAGTCGAAAGAAGCGCATCGGCTGATTATCCCGATCGCCGCCGCGGGGTGCGTGCCGCACCCTGCGGATGTCTCTTTTTCGGAGCTCTCGGACTGCCGCTGCTCAAAGTAAGCACTTCCTGGCAGGTATTTCTCCTGATAATCCTGTTTGCCGCTGCCGGAGCTGTACTGACAGGTATTGCGGCGGCATACCGTCCGGGGAGATGATGAAACTTGTTTTTGATGCCGGAACTCTGATACTCCGGGATGCCGTTTTGCAGACACTGCCGCCGGAACTTCTGCCGCTGTTCAAAGCCGATACCCGATCCGGAGTGCTCCGCGCCCGGGCATGCGATTACGCAGAGATCGTCCTCACCCTGCTGGAAAAGCAGATCAGATTTTCGGATCAGGCAAAAAACTTCTCTCCGCTCGATGATCTTGTGATGCGGGAAAATATCACCCTGCGTCCGCATCAGGCGGAGGCCCTCGCCGCATGGAAAAAAAACAACTGCCGCGGAGTTGCCGCTCTGCCGACCGGCAGCGGCAAGACCATTCTTGCCGTGCATGCGATCGCTGAACTCAAAAGACCTGCGATCATTCTGGTTCCGACCATCGACCTGCTGGTACAGTGGAACCGGGTGCTTGAACGTTTTTTCGGCAAATGCACCGGTATGCTGGGCGGAGGTTCGCGCGATATACGGGATATCACCGTAAGCACCTACGACTCGGCAGTCATCAACATGGAGTTCATCGGCGACCGTTTCGGACTGCTGATCGCTGATGAGTGTCATCATCTGCCCGGTCCGGAGACCCGTCTTGCCGCCGCCATGAGCATCGCTCCTTTCCGTCTGGGATTATCCGCAACTCCGGAGCTGCCGCCGGAACGGGAGGCTGTCCTTTTCGATATGCTCGGTCCGGTGGTTTGTCACATCAGGATCGGTGATCTTGAAGGCAGGGTGCTTTCCCGGTACCGGATATGCCGGATAAGTACGGCTCTTGATCCTGATGAAATGGAGCAGTACCGCATCAACCGGGAAATATATATATCGTTTCTGCGCCGCCACTGCATAGATTTCCGTTCCGGGAGCGACTGGAACCGGTTTATCGGACTTGCTTCACGGATGCCGGACGGTAAAAAAGTTTTTGAAGCCTATCTGGAACAGAGGCGCATATCACGCTCCGGCAGAGCCAAGTTCCGCAAACTCTGGGAGATCCTGTGCAGCCATGCCGGAGAACGCATCATTGTTTTCACTGCGGATAATGCCACAGCTTATGAGATCGGAAGAAAATTCTTTCTCCCGGTGATAACCCACCATACCAAATCAGCCGAACGCAAAGAGTTTCTGGATATGTTCCGCAGCGGCACTTACAATGTACTGGTGACCAGTCAGGTGCTGAACGAAGGTGTCGATGTGCCGGAGGCGGCTGTCGGAGTGGTTATTTCAGGAACCGCAAGCACCCGGGAACACATCCAGCGTCTGGGCAGGATATTGAGACCTTCTCCCGGCAAGGAGCAGGCGGTACTGTATGAACTTGTGAGTGCCGGAACTTCAGAAGAATCCGTCTCCATGCGCCGCAGAAACAGACGGCAGGGAGGAACAGCGCAGGGAAGATGAACAGCGCAGGGAAGAGGAGCGCAAACAGAAACTTGAAAAATATACCCTGCAGATCAATACCGCCGCCGCTATATCGCCCTTGAAAAACTTATCAGACAAAAACAGCAGCAGCTTGACAAATCATTCAAAACGCCGGAACCAAATGAACGGACAGAAAATATTGCAGCCCTGAACAGACAATACCGCCGTATAAGTTCTGAAATCGACCGCAAAAAAAATGAAATAAGCAGATTGAACAGATTGATTTCCCGGTCTGAAAACTGAACATACGCAGAAATCTGCCGCAGAGGTGACAATAAAGCATACTTATCCCGCCGGTCAGGTATTTTCAGATCTTCCTTCAAGCTGTTTTACAAAGAGTTTGTTTTTGTTCGCCACCCAGTGAAAATATGCCGCACTCGAACCGAAACCAAGCATCCCGGCAAGCTGTTTCGGCGGAATGATATTTTTGTATTTGTTATACTTTTCCTTGCGTATCACATCTATATATTCCTTGATCCCCAGCCTGGTATGCTGCTTGAAAATGCGGGCAAGATGGGAAGCGGAATATCCTGCGACATGAGTCATTTCCTGAATAGTCGCACCGCAATGATTCTGCAGATACTGCTGTACGCGTCTGACCGCATCTGCGGCATAAGTCGGCCGATCTGCAGAGTCCGGTATCTGCCGGATATGCCTCCACACGCCGGTGAAAATCAAATTGGCACAGGCGGATATTTCGGCAATGAGGATAGTTTTTTCATCAACTCCGGCAGATGTGGAAGATGCTTTATCCCACGCTTTCTCCAGCATATCCACAGCCGCAGTTCTGGGAATGAAGGTTTTGATACGGTATTTGAAAGATTTCCCGGCGGTATCCACCAGTGTCATATAAATATGTTCTTTGAACAATCCGAGCCAGCAGGTCGATCCGCCGGTCTCCGGTGAAAAACCGTACATGTGCACCTCTTTCCGGTTGAACAGGACCATGTCACCTGCAGTCACCAGGTAATATTTGCCATTGAGGTATTGGACCGTGGAACCTGAAAGCACAAGCATGATTTCCCGGAAGGCATGTTTATCCCGGTGGCTCTGCTGCCATTCCACCGTTTTCTCCGTCGGAGTATACTCCGGCAAATCACTGTAAAGTGACATCACAACCGGATGTTTTTCACGCGAATACAATACTTGCAAAGCTGGATCATCAGTCATTTTTTCAACAGTTGTTTTTATCAATAAAATGATTGTTTTTATCACTGCACTCTGCATTAAAATAATTGCAAAAACAATTTTGTCAAGCTAAATTAAAAAAGTATCTGAAAAAATTTCCGCATTACAAATAAAAACAACCTTTTTTCAGTAAGGGAGAAAGAGATATGAAAACTGCGGCTGTACATTCAAGAAGCAAAACTTTCCGTGTCGGTGCGGAGAAAAGAAACACTTTCAGCTTGATTGGGTTGTTGGTCATCACTTCACAACACTGCCGTGATTTTTTCAAACGCTTTATTTGTACGGATCAGTACGGATGTGTACGGAAACATACGGAGAGTGCCGCTCACAAAAATACACCGCATCATACTTGCAGAGCAAACGCTTCATGTACTGCACATAACTCTTGTTTTGCGTCAGCAAAAACTTATTCGCTTTTCTTGACCCTCCGCCGCCCTGCGGGCTATGGAGGGCAGGAAGGTAAAACCAGTCCTTATAATACTTGCAGAGCAAACGCTTCATGTACTGCACATAACGCCGTTTTTGCGTCAGCAAAAACTTATTCGCTTTTCTTGACCCTCCGCCGCCCTGCGGGCTATGGAGGGCAGGAAGGTAAAACCAGTTCTTATAATACTTGCAGAGCAAACGCTTCATGTACTGCACATAACGCCGTTTTTGCGTCAGCAAAAACTTTTTCGCTTTTCTTGAAAAGGAGAGAGGG
>JAZSGR010000167.1:0-3051 GCA_045532825.1 Victivallaceae bacterium
TAAAAACAAGCGCAGTCAGTACCCGTGGGTAAAATATCGCGGCGCACCATTTACCCATTACTCTCATAATTCTCATAACTCTCATTATTCTCATTTCATGCGCCGCCCCCACATATATATCAGGCATGACCGGCTATACAAAACTTGCGCTGCGTTACCGTCAAAGCACCGTACGCTCAAATGTAAAAAAACAGCAACGCTTTCGCTGCTGTTTTTCTACTTCGCTCCCGGTGAGGGGTATTGCTGTCTTACGCCAGCGATGCAGATAGCACTCTGCGTGCAACGCAGAGCTTAAATTCCGCCGCCATTTTAAGGCGGCGGGAAACGTTCCGCCGTTTGTTCACGTCCGGGTAGCACCCCGTGGCAAAAAATTTTATTTTTTTATTTTTTTTCTTCAGAAGGCATCTTTCGCGCAGAGCATCAGCATGCCCTTGAACGGCGGCAGTTTGACCTTGTCTCCATCAAACTCAGCTGGAAGTGTGCCGTCGATGGTGACAAATTCGTAGTTTTCAAACCGCATATCTGCCGGAATTTCAACCGTTCCACCATCCTGATCGATGACCGAGGTGAAAAATACCGCCGCCGCTTTTCCCGCCGCTGTTTTGACCACAGGATGCACCGTTGCTTGCAGAGCAAAGCGGATCTTTGATGCAAAACGGGTTCCCCAGTCATCGGCAAGAAAATGTATGCGTCTTATCCAGCCCGCAGGTTCGATCACATGCTCCGTGATGTCAACGTATTCAACGTTTGAAGCTCCGGTGAACGGATTTTCGGCACGCTGACGGTAATTCTGATCGTAATCTCCGTTGAAACTGCCGGCAAAAACAAGTTTTCCCTTGAATTCACGCAGAGCGTTTACAACTTCATCACTCAGACAGCGGGCTTCAGGCAGAATGAGAGTGTCACATTCCTCAAGGATCGACTTATCGATCCAGTTTTCACGGCAGGGAATGAGTCTGAAAGGAACATGTCCGCGCAGCAGACTCTCCTGACAGCGCAGGAAGGCGTTGGAACTGCGGTGAGAAAGCATAACCGAATCCTCTGACAGCAACAATCCTACCGGCTCATAAAATGGCAGATCGAGGAACTTTTCGTACTTTTCACCGATCTCACGCAGACGGGCAATGATATTTTTTCTGTCTGCTATGACCGCCTGATTGAGTTTTCCGCCGCGCATCGGCTTCATGATGATACGGTCCACCGGAACAGATCCGCCGAAAAGTGATTCAAAGAGTCCTGCGATATAGCGGCTGCCTTTCACCGCTTCGCCGCCGCCGTCGGAGTCAGTCAGGGGAACCGACGGCGCATGCATCGCCCTTGCATATTTCATCTGTGGCACGTGACTTATGACACAGTCTTTACCCTCAACTCCCGGCATGTGACCGGTCTGATCCAGAACGATATCAAGGTTTGCCGACTGGCGCATGGGAGAGTGGGTGAATAAGGTGATGCCCTCATGACGGACCACCATTGGCGTGTTGCCGGAAATGAGGAAATCAGGATCAAGAGCTTTGATCGTTTTTCTCAAGTGGGCAAAGGCTTCGTTGATCGTGTCATGCTGGAACTTCAGAAATTCACGGGCGACCGGATCACGGAGTTCTCCGCCGGTGAAATTGGCGATATTTTTGAAATCAGGCAGGGTAACGTATTCCGGATAGAGAAAATCGAAATCTTTTTCCGCAAGTCTTTCAGCGAACTTTTTACGGCACTCCGGACAATAGCAGGCAAACGCGAACATATTGTCAAAAAGCACTCCGTCAAACTCTTTTGATTCGATCAGACGTTTGAGCACTCCATCCAGATATTCCAGAAATCCCGGACGGTTGGGACAGGGCATCCAGCGCCAGTAGGAGTCCAGATAACGGTGTTTGTCTCCGTTATAATCCAGTGCCGCCCAGTTTTCAAGATCCGGGATCTCGCGTTTCATGATTTCAGGATAAAGCGAACCGTACTGCACATAGGCAAGGACTTTTATTCCGCGTTTGCGGCAGGCACGGACAAACGGCAGCACCCGTTTGTAATCCTCTTTTTCATACTCCCAGCCCATACCTTTGTAGTAACGGCAGTGCAGCACGTTCAAGCCGAGGTTTGCCATGGTTTCAGCACATTCTTCGGAATCATACCAGTGATGCCAGTCATCCAGCCACAAAGCTCCGCCGTCAACTCCGCCGGTGGATGGTCTGCCGATGCGGCGGTACATCGAGGCGGGTTCATGGTTGCCGAAGGTCCAGAGAAAACGGTTCGGATGCTTCACAATGTCCATAACGATATATTTCCTTAATTATGTATTGCTGATATTGCTATTTTGTGTCGTATTATAATATAACCCTGTTTTGCGGATACTGCAACGACGAAAATTGCACTGTTTTGATAATAATGGCAATTTTTTTGCAGTAATGTTTGAATAAATATACGCAGTTATTTATTATTTGTTATTGTCCGAAATTTTGTGAAAAATTTATATTTTATCCTTATTCAGATATGTTTTTCTCAATCAAAATATATCACACTGTTTTTTTCAAGCTCAAGAACCGGTTCTGTCTGCGATCGGAGGATGCAGCGTGGAGCAAGGTCTTTTTTTTGCGCCGAGTACGGTGCGGAATCCGTCTTCGCCCTGCGGGGCTGCGCCGTGACAAGGTGTACCGCCAAATTACATGCATGCGCCACCGCAGTTTGAACAACTTTCACAAAAAATGGGACAATAACTATATTTTATCCTTATTCAGATACGTTTTTCTCAATTAAAACATATCACACAGCATGTTTTTTTCAAGCTCAAGAAACGGTTCTGTCTGCGATCGGTGGATGCAGCGTGGAGCAATGTCGAGTTTTGCGCCGAGTACGGTGAGAGAGTGTACCTTTGTACACGACCAAACCGGCACAGGCGCAAGGCTCGAGATTGCCCGCGATGCGCCACCGCAGTTTGAACAACTTTCACAAAAAATGGGACAATAACAAAAAAATAGAAAATGATTTTTCCGTATGACTGGAATTTTACCGTTATCCGGTATATATTAAAGGAAAATTATATATTTGTTATAGTGTTACAAT
>JAZSGR010000035.1:0-7022 GCA_045532825.1 Victivallaceae bacterium
TTTTTTCCTGTTTCTGTGATACATTATTCATGGTTTGTCCTCCTGATTTTTGAAGCGCACTATGCGACTTCGGTGTTCTTGGATTAACATAAATCCGTTTTTATCAAGAGGCAAACCATTTTTTGTTTTCAGACATAAAAAATGAGAGACCTCTTGTGTCTCTCATAATATCTATGGAGGGCATCCTTCGCCCGCTCCGTTGCACTCCGCTCATTTTTGCAAGCAAAAAAAATCTACGGATAGCAAGACGGGCTTGCCATCCGTAGCTTTAGCGAAGGATGGTGGAGCAGAAGAGACTCGAACTCTCGACCCTCACACTGCCAGTGTGATGCTCTAGCCAACTGAGCTACTGCCCCGTGATATGTCATATAATATATCAGCTGTTTTTTACTTTGCAAGCCGTTTTTTGATTTTTTGAGGATTTTTTTACGCTTTTTTGATTTTTTGATGCAGAATATCCCGGTAAAGAAACATTTCCAGCTGTGTTTCAGGTAAACAGCGGAAAAATAACTTTTTTTTAATTATTCCGTTTGTATTTTTTTTTTGAAGCGGTATAGTACACTCCATATCAGATTTTTTCAGGGAGGTATGATTTGGTTGCAAAAGTTGCCATTTGCAGCAATTTTATGATACGGACTGCCGGCATCGCAGTGATGCTTACCGTATCCGTACTGTTGTGCCTCTTTTCTGACTCCGAACAATTACGGCATGAAATAATTCAAACCGGTTGGAACGATCATACTTCAGACTGTTCTCAGGCTCCGGAATTCTGCAACAGTATGCCGCAGCAGCTGCAATCAGGCAATTTCCGCAGAATACGGTGCAATTCAGGTTTCCGCAGTTTTCCGGCAGGATCCGGAACTCTGCTGCACGAAGAATTAATCTTTGTTCCTGACACCTTATATCAGACAACGGTTTCTGAAGACATCCGCTTTACCTATCACTCATATTCCCGCTGTGCCATCCCCGTTCGCGCCGGTCCGGATGCCTGCTGAATTATGTTTTGCGGATACCGTTTTTCCGCATGTTTTTTATTCAGCAATTCGGATAACGGGCATTTCACATCTCTGCCCCTATCCGCCAATATGATTTTTTAATGATGGAATTTTTATTACAGATCTTCAACGGCGTGATCGGAATCGCCGTTTTATATTTCGGCGCGGAATGGCTGGTCAAAGGCAGTTCCGCGCTCGCAAAAAAAGCAGGTATTTCACAACTGGTCATCGGTTTGACCTTCGTTGCATTTGCCACCAGCGCACCGGAACTGGTCGTAAGTTTAAGTGCGGCAATGGATGGAAGTCCGGGTATCGCCATCGGAAACATCGTGGGGTCAAATATCTGCAACATCGCTCTGATCCTCGGACTCTGTGCATGCATCACTCCGCTTGAAGTTAAACGGCAGGTGCTGAAATTTGATGCTCCGGTCATGGTCGCATCTGCAATTCTTTTATCGGTATTTTACCTTTGTTCCGACGGATTGAACCGCTGGCACGGCGCAGTTTTTTTCGCCGGGATCATCGCATACACATGGTATCTGATCTACTCTTCAAGAAAAGAAAACTCTTCCGGTGAGGAAAGTGACGGAGAAGAAAATCTTAAAGAGCTCTCTGCCGGAAAAGCCGCATTCTTCGCTGCTGCCGGAATCACTTCTCTGATTTTCGGAGCAAAACTTATGCTGTGGAGTGCGGTTTTCTTCGCAAGACAGATGCATATATCAGAAACCGTTATCGGACTTACCGTAGTGGCAGTCGGAACCTCCCTGCCTGAACTTGCGGCGTCAACTGTTGCGGCTTTGAAAGGTGAAAAAGATATCGCTATCGGAAATGTTGTCGGATCAAATATTTTCAATATTCTGTGCATTCTCGGAGTAACTCCGCTCATCATGCCTCTGAAAAACACCAAAATCGATATGGTGGATCTCGGAGTGATGCTGCTCTGCTCCATACTTCTGCTGCCGGTCATGCGCAGCGGATGGAAGATATCGCGCAAAGAAGGGATCATATTTCTTCTGATATACGCAGGATATATGGCATATCTGGTCATAAACCACTCCTGAAAACTTGAGGCGGCAAAAAGTTGCGGACAGGTACAAGTGTGTACCGTCCGCACCCTTTATGGATATCAGGCTATTCAAACACCGCGACCGGCCAGGTTTCCGGACGCTTTTCGCAAGTTCCGCCGTCTGCGGCACAGGTTATCGCTGAAGTGTATCTGCCTTTTTCATCACTGTTCGGAATAAAAAAACCGCAACCGAAAGCATTGCCGGAAGCAAGCTGCAGCGGCAGCAGATACTTTGCCGGGATCATGACCGAATAAATGTACCCGTCACTGGTACGCTCAAATTTCACCGGTACATCATCAGCAAATGTCTCATCTTCCGGTGCCCTGGTCGCAAGTCCGAGCTGCGCTTCCACGGTCCGGTAACGGAAAAGTCTCGCCGATTTTCCGGCAGAATCCGGAAAGAGAGCATAACTGTAATCATCCTCATCCATTCCGCTGCCCTTGCGTACTGCGGCATTGCACATGGTATCTATGAAGAACTGCACGCAGTCATTCGCCCAGCGCGTGGAAGGGATACGGTATTCCACATGGCAGAATTTGCTGTCGGTTATTTTCAGCCTGAGAAAGAAGCTGTCGGAATTGTAAGCCGTCCGGATCTCCGCTGAAGTTTTCCCCGGACTGCTTTTGCACTGGCGGTCAAGAACAAATGACGGAACATTTTTCCAGTCAACATTATCCAGCGATATTCCATCAGCCAGACGTTTTACTGAAAAAGTTTCAAAGTCAACATCATGCGTGTAACATGAGCTGCTGTTATTTTTGCGGAGAACAAGTTTCATCCGGCGTTTGGCAAGTCCTTTGTATTCACTGGTCTTATCAAAAGGCAGTTTTACGACCGCTGTTCCATTCGCCGGAACGGTCACATCACATCCATTCAAATCGCCTTCAAATGCAGTGGATACAAAATTTTTCAGCGTGACATAAAGGACCCCCCCCTGCCTGGACGGCAATCAAACGAAACCGGAGCTATTCCGCTCCCGGATATCAGTACCGTATTGCGCAATGCTTCAGTGAAAGATTTCAACGTTCCCGGTTTTCCTCGCAGAAAAACCGGAAATGACGTTACCGGATAACGGAATTTACCTTTGGTGAATCTGCGCGGAGCATTCATCATATCAAACACTCCTTCCAGCATATCACCGAAACCGGTTTCCACCTGCGGCGCATCACAGACACCGTTATCGACATCCGGCAGATGACACCAGACGGCGGCGACCGGACGTCTGGCTTCATCTTCAAAAACGAAGCACCTTATATACGGTGCTAAACGGATGTCACTCCGGAAATCGGCATTGCCCAGCAGATTGCCAAGTACATTGGGCGCAAGGTGACTGGCATAAGGAGTAAGATCGACGTCAAGGAAGGCATTATTCGGACCGGCTCCGGAGTTGGCATTTTTCACCCGGTCTCCGTATTTGAGGGCGACCAGCCAGGAACGCACCCGCCATGCCGCTGAAAGTTTTTCCGTCCGTCCCATATCGTAACTGATAACGAAATCGCGCCAATAACGATTACGGTTGGTCCAGCAGGAGCTTTCAATTCCCCACTGGGGTATATTGAACGGTCCCCAGTGCATCATTTCAGGCCAAAGTACCGGTTCTTTATCGTAACCGTATTTTTCCAGCATTTTCAGCATTCTTGCGGTGTCGGCATCAAGATCCGGAGCCTCCGGACTGAAACGGTACGGATGCCAGCCGAAGCCGTCAAAACGTACATTGTATTTCTGACAATGCTTGAGCAGACGGTCGATCTCGGCAATACCGCTTACCGGATTCATATTATTGGGACACTCCGGAAACACCTTTGCCCGCGGATTGCCCTGCCGGATACCTTTGGCGTATGCGGCAAGGATCTTTGCATAAATTTCCGCAAAATCCTCCATATTGCCATTTTGTTTCCACCAGTCATACGGCATGTGCGCTCCGGTCTCAGCTCCGCAGAACCAGTTGGTTATTTCAGGACGGCGCGAAGCAAGCCTTGCGGCAGCTGCGGTAAGTTTATCCAGATATTCCGCAGTTACAGTGCCGTTGGAGTCACGGTGGAAGTCGCAGACCAGCACTCCCGGGGATTCCGGAGTAAGACTTTTATTGCCCACCTCGTGATCTGCGATGGCAAACCCCTTCTGCGGTCCGTTCTTCGCTTTGTAATACCAGCGGATGGCAACCGCACAAACCGGATCGATACGGTATTTCGCCATCAGCTCATAAACCGCCGGATCACGGTAGGAGCAATGCGGTTTGGAACCGATGCCTACTTTGCGCCAGCGGTCAAGCAATTTTGCATAATTACGGCTGCCCTCAGCATAACCGTAGACTTCGGAAAAAAGATTCTTGTGTTTATGGCGGTTGTCAAGAAAATTTATTCTGGTGTAACGGTGATGATCCACACAGCGTCTGCCGTCTTGTGTGCGGTATTCTGTACGGAGCATATAGATACCCGGTCCGGGAAGATCTTCCAACGGCAGGGGGACTTCACAATAGCCGTTCCGGTCCGCTTTATATCCGAGAGTTCCCCGGTAAAGCACCTCGCCGAAAAAGTTTTTCACCCGGCAATCCATTACTCCTGAACCGTACGGTGAAGTTGATATCCGCATTCTGGCATCAAGTTTCCCAGGATACGGCAGAAAATTATCGTTCCGGGCTGTCAACAACCTTCCCATTACCGGCGGCACTGTATATGCTGATGCTTTTTTTCCGCGTTCCAGTTGAAACGCATCCACCCACACCCGGCAGGGAGCTTTACCGGTATTTCCTGCCGTGAAACGGAACATGAGCGGCATGCTTTCCTTTATCTCGAAAGTCATGGAGTAACGCTGCCAGCTGCCGGTCAGACGGCAGCTGCGTTTGAACTGCATGGTATAGGGACTTGCCTTGAACTGCACACTCCAGAAATTAAGTACAGCCGGCTGTGACATGTCACTGCGGGCATAAACACTGAAAGTATACACTCCGGGAGATATCACTGGCGACATGAGTGAAAGTATTGCATGGTTATCCAGCATCCGCATATCATTGCCTTTCTGCCAGACCGGAGCAAGCAGACGCAAAGAGGTTTTGCCGTGAAAAGCAGTGCTCTCATCAAGGGCATAATGATCCCCGGTCAAGCCTCCGCGCTGGAGAACTCGCGGATTCAAGCCGTAATGGACTCCGAGCATACCCTGCTCAAATGACGGATTTACCAGCAGGTTTTTTCCGTACTCCGGCAATTCAAGATCTTCGATCTCTCTGAAATCTATTCCTCCCGGGAAAGTGTTTTTCTTCATCGCCGGACTGTGACGCAGATCAAGTGTGACGGAACAGAAAAAGCCGTTATTTTTTCTGACCGGTTCAACATTTATCCGGTACCGTCTGGTTGCAGGGATCACCAGACACGGCATATCGGATGCATCTTTTTTCCTGACCGCAGACAATTCAAAACACTTTCCGGCATCATCAAGGTAAAATTTATAGACAAGGTCGCGGCTGCCGGTTTTGCGTTTGACTTTTTCAAGGTCGGGGGTAAGCTGCGATCTTGCTCCGTTGAAGGAAAACGCAACAGTATTATCCCCGCTGTGCCACGGCATCACAAAGTGCATAAATGAACGCATCTTGAAAGAGTTGTCCGCCGGAGGCTTCATGAATGCGGAAATACGGATCTTTCCATCCGGCAGCACTTCCAGAGTCTGCTGCACGGCACTCCACGCTTTCAAACCGGAGTTGGGAACATGTGTGGCAATATCCCAGTAAAAAGTATTGCCATTGCGTTCAAAACGGCTCTGCTCCCGGCAAATGTTCCGGTTGGCGGCAACTCTGAACGATCTTTTGAGTTTACTGCTTTTCAGGGAAAAGTAACAGACCATCTCCGCAAACGGTTTTCCATCAGCGGCAAGAGAGATACTTCCGTCGGGGGATAACAAAAGAGTTTTATTGCCGCAAAAAATGGTATTTCCTCTGATCTCCGGCATAAAGTTTTCAACTTTTGCCTTTGACCTGGGTTGTTTTTTGCGCCATGCCCTGCCGGGGTCAAGCGGAGAAAGTTCCGGAGCGGCATGAAGAAATGATCCGGCTGACAGCAGAAAAAGTAAAATTATTTTTTTCATGGATTTTTCACTTATTGAATGTGGTCTTTTCAGATGATGAACTCTGGCGCAGCTCAAACATCCGCCATTTTATCGCAGCAGCCATGATATTTGCGGCATGTCCGTCGGTAAAAACCATGTTGCATCCGCCGTTGTGGGCGTTGACTGCCACAGCTTTCTGCGCAAGTGTACTGCCGGGGATCAGAAGCTGGGCGTAACGCCGGACAGAGTTGGCTCCGTTGTTCACACTCGCGCCATGCTCCCACCACCGGGTGACATCCGTTGCCATGATAAGCTCCGACGGACGGGGGATCTGGGAGAGTTTGCAGCCGCGCTGTCCGGTCGTTGCCTGGGCAAGTCCGCCGCCGAAAGAGTAGCCGTCATCACAGGAAACTCCGTTGTACAGATATCCCGGATTGTTTCCGGCTGTGGCTTCATCGGCTTTGGAGTCAAGGCGCGGGCAGCGCAGCGACATCATACTGTAAGTCCCCGCCTTGACAACCGGAACAGAATTGCTGTTCATCAGGACCAGCAGCCATTTTTCGCGCCAGTCCTCCGGCTTGGATCCGGTCACTGCATAATACATGAATTGATCGTCATTGGCATCGACATACAAACTTACCGCCCGCCCGAACTGACTTTCGGAATTCAGACAACTGATAGACTGCGCACGCTCCCTCGCCTGCTGCAAAGCCGGCAGCAGCATCCCGGCAAGAATGGCAATTATCGCGATCACCACCAGAAGCTCTATTAAGGTGAAATGGGCGGCGGGGAGAGAGGAAAAACTTCTTTTCCCGGGAAAAGAGGTTTTTCCTCTCTCCCCGCACCCCTCTCTCCTTTTCAAGAAAAGCGAATAAGTTTTTGCTGACGCAAAAACGGCGTTATGTATAAAATGACGGCAGTG
>JAZSGR010000223.1:0-6829 GCA_045532825.1 Victivallaceae bacterium
CTGCTTTGCCTGTCTGGCAATAAGCCGGATAAGCCGGATAATTTGCGGGTAATTGCGAGGCTGTACCGTGTTGGTAAAATAAGCGCGGCGCACTGCAATACCGGCAAGGTATGACAGCTTTTCCGCCGCCCTCCGCAGGGCAAGGCGGCGTTATGATGCTGGTGCGCAACCGGCCGCCGCCCCCACATATATATCAGTCATGACCGGCTATACAAAATCGGCGCGGCATTACCGGTCATGCGTCAAATATACGCTGTCTTGCCCGGCGGAGCATTCTGCGGCAGATATACCAGAGCAGCACTCCGTTCACACACAACACCGTGAACCACGATATCGGATAGGAAATAATCAGATTGGTCATGGTCCGGTCAAACGGAAAAACAAACATGACCCACAGGATACGGAATCCGCACACACCGATCAGGATTATCACCGTAGGCTTCACTGCATGTCCCAGACCGCGCAGAGAACCGCTTACGACATCCATAAGACCGCAGAGGAAATAAGTTGTGAGCAGTATCCTCATCCGCCTCATTCCCCATTCGATGATCTCCGGTTCAGAGTTATATATGCTCAACAGCGGTCTGCCGAATGCCAGAAACAGCAAACCGGTGGTAAGAGAAACCACCACACAGCAGATCGCACAGTAGAATATACTGCGGATGATGCGTTTGTACTTTTTGGCACCGTGATTCTGTCCGGTAAAACTTATAGCGGAATAAAACAATGCGGAGCTTGCCACATATACGATGCCTTCAAGACTCATCGCCGCCGTGTTGCCTGCCACCGCCTGCCAGCCGAAGGAATTGACCGCCGCCTGAATGGTGATGTTGGATATGGAAAAACACGCTCCCTGCACACCGCCGGGAAGTCCGAGCTTAAGCATTTCGATCAGAGAATCCCGGTGTATCCGCAGTTTCTGCCACGAAAAACGTATCGCATCAGAAGAGCTGTTCAGCACCCGGTAGATCATATACGCCGAAAGCGCATTGGAGATTTTGGTGGCAAGAGCAACACCAGCCACATCCCATTTGAACACGATGACAAAGAACAAATTGAGCAGAACGTTCACGATCCCTGCTATCAGCATAAAAATCATCGGACGTCTGGTGTCACCCACCGCACGGAGTATGGCACTGCCGAAGTTGAAAAAAATCACAAACGGCATTCCGGCACAGTAGATCCACATGTAAAGCGCAGCTTTATCCAGAATATTTGCCGGAGTATCCATCAATTCCAGTATGGGTTTGGATATGAAGATACTGATGATCCCCATAGCCACTCCCCAGTAAAGGGCAACCGCAGCGGCGGTATGGACCGTTTTGGAAACATTGAGCTTATCCTTTGCCCCGGTATAGCGCGCGACCAGAACATTGATACCGGCCCCCAATCCGAAAAATATATTGAGGACCAGTACCGTCAAACCTGAAGTCGCGCCCACGGCGGCAAGAGCCTCCCCCGGAGCAAACTGCCCGATAACGATCAGGTCAGCAGCATGGAACAGCAGCTGAAGGATATTGGTCATCATCAGCGGCAGAGTGAAACGCACGATCTTGCTGAACAGCGGTCCGCGGGTCATGTCTATCTGATATTTACTTCCGGAAGCCATAAAAACTCCTGATAAAAATCTGCAATGCTGTGTAATATACTTCTTTTATTCAGCAATTACAAATGCCGCATCGTGTGCGGGGAGAACGATTTCTCCGGTGACCCGTCCGAGTCCGATCAATTTCTCGCTGCATTCACCGGGCAGACCGAAAGCGGAAAATGCAAAATGCATCTCCTGTTCACTGTCATTGACGAACAGCACAGCCTTTTTTCCATCCGCAGTTCCGGAGAACGCACATGGCCAGCGGTTGACCATCCACTTGGCGGGAACCGGATCTTTCAAGCGGTATTTTGCGGCACACTCCAGCAGAGCCAGACGGTCGGGAGTTATCCTGCCGAGATGATCGCTGGTAAGAGAAACTCCGGTCAGAATTCCGGCAGCCGCAGATATGCGCGCCTCACCTGCAGTGTAAAAAGCGTTGTCGGAACGCGCCATTATCACATCGGGATCGGCACGGAACCAGGTATCGATCTTCCACCAGTTGGCAACAGTTCCGTGCCATGCGGCCTGGATACCGACATCCGCAGTGTCGCTGTCCGGCGGATAATCTTCATCCGGCTTGGATCCGATCCAGCTGCGCGCTGTATCGTTGCTCACGCGGCACATGTCGACAAAGCCCAGACATGCCATGAACGGCGGAGTACATCCCAGCAGAGTTGAATCCGGAACCGCTTCGCGGATGGTTTTCATCAACAGCCGGAATGCGCTCACCGGAGTGGCATCAGGATCAGAGAAAATTCCGTCCGGAAGACCGAACGCAAGTCCATCCATTTTGAAATAAGAAAATCCCATGCGCCGGAACTCCTGCATGACAAAGGTGATGTGATCCCTCACCTCTTTCACGGTGGAGTCTATACATGCCCAGAGATGATCCGGAGCCGGAGACCAGCCGGCAAAAATCAGCGGTTCGCCATCCTGATTTTTCACAAACCATTCAGGATGTTCACGGAATGTACGGCTGGCGGTGGAACAGACGAACGGCATCAGCCAGATACCGGCAGTTATGCCGCTCTCTGTGATTTTTGCAGCGATGTCACGCAGGGGAGTCGGCCAGGAACTGTCCTGATCCAGCCAGTCGCCCTGAAAGGTCTGATAGCCGTCATCTATCTGGATGACCTGCGGTGAATAGGCACTGCCGACGCATTTTTTGAGAGCATCGACATTTTCAAGAAAATCTTTTTCGGTGACACCGGCATAATAATAATACCAGGTACAGTATCCGGTGATGTTTTTATCCGGATCGACAGGTTTGTATCCCATTTCCTCCGCCGCCATGCGGGCGTAATCCAGCAGCAGTTTGCGCCAGTCATTTCCGCGCAGGATCACGATTTTTTCCGGAGTTTCATTCTCCTTTATGTGCGGCTGATGCACCACTATACCGTTGATACGTCCGCGTTTGCGGACTGTGAAATAAGTGAGACTGCGGAATGCGGTCACTGCACCGGCAAGCACATAATCCTCTGTTCTGACATTGCCGACGATAACCACATCATGGCTTTGCATATCAGAATGAAACCCGCACGGTGTGCATATCGCAGAAGACGGTTCGATCAGTGTCATATTGTTGGAATTCCGGTAAACGAATGTGGAATCAGGCGGAAGAAATTCCAGAGAAAGCCACGCCTCATATCCTTTTTTTACGGTCTGCCATTGCAAATGTTCCATAAAATCATCCTTTCAATGTCAAAAAAGGACAGCCGCTTAAAAATGCAGCTGTCCGTATTGATTTTTCTGTTATACCGGATCAGTCTTTTTTGACCATTCCGTTGTCATCCGGATTTGCCTTGCGTTCGGCGAGGTCTCTGAAGAGCCGGATGATATCCCGCAAACCGCCCCAGGTGAACCAGACGGTGGAGATCACACCGATGATACAGGGAACGACCAGACCGGTGATGAAGAATTTATATCCCCACCAGTGAGCGGGCCAGGGAGAGACCGCATTCCACAGCACGACAGCGATGAAGACAAGGAGCACGCCGTAAATGAAGCTGTAGCAGAACACGCTCCAGGCGATGATCCTGTCACCGGTGCTGTATTCAGAAGTAATACCGATGATCTTGGAAACAAAGGTCTTCCATCCCCATTTGATCTTTTCTTCATTCTTCTGCTCATCATTGTAAATACCGCGATGCAGCATCTTGTCGAGGTTGAACGGCTGGCGGCAGGTGGCAAAAGAGACCAGACAGTAGGCAAGCACACTCAAAATCATACCCATAAAGAACAGTTCAGTGGAGTTGATCGGGAACTTGACCGGATTCATCTCCCAGCGGATATAGGGAACGAACGGAGATGCTGCGGCACGCAGGATCTTATCCAGAGGTTCGACCCAGCCGTGTTCGGCAAGGAAGGGGTAAACATGATCCGGCCAGTTGCGCTGGATCGCCATGCCGCCGACTGAAACAAACGCACCGGTGAAAAGTGAAGCGTAAGCTCCGGCAGTGGTTCCGAAACGGGTGTAGAGACCGCCGAGAGTAACCGCACCGGCGCCGGCGACCCAGATCGAAGTCATGATGGTCACGTAGAGGTTGATGTAGTCCAGCTGAGAAAGATAGAGTGAACCGAAGAAGAACACCAGGCAGACAAACAGCGTCAGCCAGCGGATCAGCCACAGCTGCTGTTTGGTGGTGAGAGGTTTCTTCAGGAACGGGATCACCACGTCCTGCGCAAGAGTACGGGCAGAACTGAAAATACGGCTGTCATCAGTCGAGAGCATCAGCAGCATGGCGAGCAGACACATCAGCGCAAGGATGGGTCCGGGCAGCATGTGACGGAAAGCCACCGCCAGACGCATCTGGTTGAAGAGGGATTGAAACTCAAGAGTCGCGGCATTACCCTGCGCTTCGCCGCGCTCAGCTACCAGAGCTTTCCGGGCAGTTTCAAAATACGGAGTATCAAGATTGCTCTTGATGGACTGTTTCGGTATGTCGGTAACAACAGGAACTTTTGCAAGTTCCGCTTTCATAGTTTTACGCAATTCAGGAGAATAATTTTTATCCTCCATGATCTGTTCTGCAAGTTCGACACGGGTATCGTGAGCATCTTTTGCAAAGTCCGCATGGTTCATGTAGGTCATGACACCTACGGCAAGCAGCAGAAGCATGATGTAGGCAAAACCGTTTCTCCAGGTGCCGAGAACACCTGCCATTTTACCTTCGTGGGCAGTCTTGGCTGCGGTATCGCTGCCGCCGCCGCACCATACTCCGCGGTTGAGGATAGAGGAAAACAGAGCAACGACAACAGCAAACACGTTGAAGTCACGCAGCTCACTTACGTCAAACGGATTGAGGAAGCTTTCGCCCTCTACCCGGTTGGCAAGCGCAGGAATGACCTCATCGAACCAGGAGAATTTGCAGAGGAAGAATATGGTGAAGATAACGAAGATCGGATAGCAGATGATTCCCTGAAGCGCATCGGTGACCACCAGAGAGATCATTCCGCCGGTCCAGATGACGATCATGGCAAAAGTAAGCGTCAGGATCATGACCAGAGCAAACACCGAGATCTGCATGCCGAAAATACTCACACTGTCAGGCCATCCGAAAAGGTAAATAAAGAAACGTGCCGCAATAGCAGGGCAGATCGTATTGGCGAGCATTTCTGAAAATGTACGCAGGAACGAGGCAAAAACCCGCAAAGACTTGCTGTAACGCATCTCCAGATATTCACCGATAGTCATCGCACGGGTCTCCCGGAAACGGTAAGCGAACCAGCCGGTCAACGAAAGAACAAGGGCTATCGGGGCAGAAACCGCTCCCCAGAAACCGTAAGCAAAACCTGCTTTATAGTTGGCCTCGACATAAGCTACCAACGAGATCAACCCAAGTGCGGACTCCAATCCGGCAACGGCGATCAGATAACGGCCGCAAACACGGCCGGCTGCAAGAAAATCCACCACGTCACGGATGTATCTGCGGGAATAAAACGCCATACCGATGACAAAACAGAACGGTATGATAACGATCAACCAATTATACCATGCCATCAAACAACCCTTTCTTTTTGTTGATTATTACAATTTGTTAATATTGATGTTTGTGACAATATACACCGCATTTTTCAAATTACAACCGCGAAAATTGCCAAAAGATAATTTTTTTGCAGTTACTGTACTGACAACCCTATTACAGCAAGGATGCACAGCAGCAGTGCGGACCACTGTCTTACGGATTGTTTTTCACGCAGCACGAGCAGGGAATAAAGATCGAAAACCAGCAGACAGCAGGAAACCATGAGCGGATAAGCAACGGCACCTGCGGAGGCGCGTGAAAGAGAATCCATTCCGGGATAAAGCAGGAAGTAATTGACGATGATCTCGATCCCCTGCAGCATGAAACAGTATTTCCAGAGTTTCACATTGCGCGCAGATGCAAGCACATCAGGAAAGAACTGCGGAAGTCTCATTATGTTGCGGATGACGGCACCTGCGATAAATCCGGATGATAAAGCCGCAGTGCGCCAGACGCTTGAAACGCACTCTGCTTCAGGATAATACGACGGCAGGTTGCTTAAACTTTGTGAAATACCGGTCATCAGAAAAGCAGTCAGAGCGGGTATCAGCCATTTCCCCGCCCCCGCCTCACGGGAGTATCCGGAAACAGCGACCGAAGCGACAGCAAGAAACAGAGCCGTTCCGCGCACCCAGGTGAGCGGGACACTGAAAAACAGTATCCCCATGAAGAACGGAAAAACGAAACCTGCCTGAACGATGCTCCACACCGTACCGTTATGCCCTTTCTGCATCGCCCGCGACATCATATCCAGCTGCCAGTAGTTGAAAAAACCGCTGATGAACTGGGAGGAAAAAGCGATCAGAAGTCCGTACGCAGAGGTTTGCGGAAATCCCTGGAACACCGTTCCGCAGACGATACTCACGACCGCTGAAGCGACAAAAGTCCAGAAGAGCAGTACCGACACATCGATGTTTTCCCGGGGAGCTTTTCCCATGACTCCGCCGTAGATCGTCCAGCTGGCACCTACCAGTACCATTGCAGTGATACCGAACAACATATCATTCACCGTAAAAATATTGGTTTCAAGAGGTAATTCCAGTGGACTTAGGGAATTGCCTCAAGTCAAAAAAGTTATTGTCCCATTTTTTGTGAAAGTTGTTCAAACTGCGGTGGCGCATCGCGGGCAATCTCGAGCCTTGCGCCTGTGCCGGTTTGGTCGTGTACAAAGGTACACTTCCGCACCGTACTCGGCGCAAAACTCGACATTGCT
>JAZSGR010000161.1:0-13223 GCA_045532825.1 Victivallaceae bacterium
GTCAGGGGAGGGTATCGTGAGGTGGAATCTGAAAGAAGGCAATAGCAAAATCCCGGTCTGATGAACAGAAACCTGACAGACAAATGCATTATTCAGATAGGATATGACGATCTTTTCATCCGTTATAATGAACTGCACACAAGTTACTGAACCGAACGGTACGTACGGTGGTGTGAGAGGAGGCTGCTCAAATAATGAGCAGCCTACTGCCAGATCCGGTCAACGGAGCTTTTTATCAGAACGGATAGTTGCGGAGGATGAAATCCACCAGCGGCTGCGGATCATCCAGTCCGTGCGGATGATGTCCCCACAGCGGACGGTCGAGGATCTCGATCGGATTACCGGCATTTTTCAGATTTTCCGCCATCACATCGATATTCTTTTCAGGAATGACTGACTGATCCTGCCCGCTTCTGATACAGAAGATCGGGATCTTTGCCTTTGCTATCGCCTGATAATTGTTGATCGGCGAAAGCGGATGCTTGCTCAAATTGCCATCGGCAGGATAACCGTAGGCAACCTGGCGTTTTGCGTATTCTGAAGTTTGATGCTCTTTAAGTTTAAAGTTGCAAGTTGTGTTATTGAATCCGAGATCGCAGACCGGGGCATCCAGATAGATCGCCGCCACGGTTTCCGGATGTTCCTCTGCCCATCTCCACGAGAACAATCCGCCGTAGCTCATACCGATAAGAGCTCCTTTGGGACAGAAACCAAGCGACATCAGAAGCGCGTAGAATTTTTCAAGTACCGCCACGCCTTCTTCATTCATGTAGGTCGAAAATACATCCATGTGAACGTGATGGAATCCGCGTTCCAGCAGTTTCAGGGCAGGGGTGCGCGGAACAAATGCTTCAGCCCACTGCAGACACCAGGTCCAGGGCAGTCCCGGAGCGGGATTGCGGGGTTCGACGATGAATCCGGCATGGCCGTCGATCTCGAAATTGTGACGTTTGAACCCGTACCATTCAACGGTTTCGGTTCCGGGATATTCTATCGTTTTGCGTTCAGGAAGCTGATACTTTTCCGTTCCTGCGAATTCGAGCATGTCTTTGTTGATTGCCATGATGAGGTGATTTTCCTTATGATGTTTTCACATACTGTCGATAATATACATGATAAGATCAAAAAAGCAATATGGTTTTGTTTTTATTTTTTGAAATTACCGGTTATGCGGAGTATATTATGAAAAATTTACAAAGAAAGACCAAACGGGGAAAAGATGAGAAAAGTTGATACTTCAAAACTGAAAGCCGAAGCGCAGAAGATCGTTGATAATATCAGGCTGCCGGAGATCCCGGGCAGGGAATTTCACCCTGACTGCAAACCATTCGGAGACATCCGTGATGCCGTCAACGCTGCTATCCGCGAGTGTTCTGCTGCAGGCGGCGGAAAAGTTGTAATTCCCACCGGCAGATACCGTTGTGAGGGACCGTTGTTGTTGGCAAGTCGTGTTGAACTTCATTTTGAAGACGGCGCATTTGTAAAATTTTCAAGAAAGCCTGAACATTATCTTCCGGTGGTGCTTACCCGCTGGGAGGGAGTCGATCTTTACAATTATTCGCCGATGATCTACGGAAACGGTCTGCACGACGTCGCCATTACCGGCAACGGTATTATCTGCGGCGGCAGGGAGCTGTGGAAGGATCTGCTTGAAGGACAGGCAGAGTCCCGCCAGGTGGTGCGTCAGCTTGAGATAAACAAGGTTCCGCTTGAAGAACGTATTTTCGGCGACCGGGGATTTCTGCGTCCGGCACTAATCCAGCTGCGTGACAGTGAAAGGCTGCTGATCGACGGCATAACCTGCATTGATGCCCCGATGTGGATGCTGCATCCGCTGTACTGCCGTCATGTGACGATCCGCAATGTCAATATGGACAGCATGTACGTCTGCAATGACGGCGTGGATGTGGATTCCTGCGAGGATGTGGTTGTCGAAAACAGTCATTTTCGCAACGGTGATGATGCCGTGGTGCTCAAGTCCGGACGTGATGCTGACGGCTTGAGAGTCAACCGTCCCAGCCGCCGCGTGGTGGTCCGCAACTGTGTATTTCACGAGTGTCTCCACGGTTTTGCCATCGGCAGTGAGCTTTCCGGCGGAGCCGAAGATGTTTATGTGCATGACATCCACATGGAAAACATCATCTGGCAGGCGATTTCATTCAAGTCTGCTCCGGGGCGCGGCGGAGTAATTCAGCGTATCCATGTGGCGGATATTGAAATCGATACCACCGATGACCATGCGATATCTTTCGTAAGTGAATATCCCGGCAGCCGTTTCGGTGAGGCAAAGACCTGTTACCGGGATTTTGAACTTTTCAACATCCACTGCAGTTATGCGAAAAACGGTGTGTATTTTGAGGGATCGGATGAGTTCCCGCTTGAAAACATCGCACTTGACAATGTCGTTGTGGATAAAACTCAAAAACCGGTCGATGCCGCAGTCAATACCGGCAGCCTTTCGTTGAATAATTTTTATATCGACGGGGAAAAATACGAAAAAATATAAAAACTCAAACTGCTGAAAACAAAAACGCTGCAGCTCACATAACACATGAGCTGCAGCGTTTTTTAAATAACAAGAGGTGTTATGTGCAGTCTGCCGGTTATTGTCCGACGTGTCTGCCGATATCGACCACTCCGGAATCCTGCAGGGGACTGCCGGGGCGCGCCATGTATCTGCGGTTGAGCTCTTCGGTGGTGAAACGGTTGCGGTCCGCCGTTTTGAAGTCAACTCCGGGATGTGCCTGCACTCCGCCGATACGGCTTACTTTGCCGCTTTCAGGATCCCGGTAGAGTCCGGGAATAGTTCCGCTCTTTTTCCAGTAACTGCTTTCGATATTGGTACCGTCCAGACCGAAGGTCAGGTAATGAAACACTTTGTGGGACATCGGTACCAGCAGATGGATCCGGCTCAACATATCGGTCTGCGCCTGAAACTGATTTTGTCCGTACTGATAACCGATGTGGGTGACTCCGTAAACCATGCTCTCATCTTCCACCACCAGGTAAAAATAACGCTCCCCGTTGATGTCAAGCGCGCGTATCGAATATGTCCTTGATTTTGCCGGAGCCTGTTTCATATCAGACAGATCCGGAACGCCGACCGTGGTCCGCCAGACCTCGATGCCGTTGTGGATGCGGAAGAAATCAGCCTGTTTTGCCTGATATTCATCTTCCAGCAGATTGTGCGATACATATACTCTCACCTGATACATGCCGGATTTATCCAGATCGTAATAACGGTGCAGCGGCAGAGTTATGCTTTTGGTTTCGCCGGGACCGAGGAAAAATCCGGTAACGTTGAGTTCGGCATCCTTGCGCTGCGGTATGCGGTTGTTGTTGCGGTCGCGGATGTCAAAGAGGATAAATCCCTGCAGCTTGGGATTACTGCCGAAAAGCAGGGCTTTGCCGCTGTCATTGCGGAGCGTAACACAGGCATAGACCGGTTCGTACAGCATGAAATCTTTGCGGTTGAGCTCCATTTTTATGCCCAGCTGGGCAAAGAGAAGCACCGGGAACAGGAGAAGCGGACTCAAAAACATTTTCTTCATTTTGACATATCCTTCTGATAAAGCTGTTCAAATATTGCGCTGCTTATGACTTCCGGATCAAGTTTGTGACAAACTGTTTCCTCAAGCGGACAGATCCGCTGCATGCATTTTCCGCATTTTGCACCGGCGGAAAATACCCGGTGCTGCTGCGCCCAGGGACCGGTTTTATCCTGATCGGTCGGTCCGAAAAATGAAAATACCGGAGTCTTCAATAAAGCTGCTATGTGCATCGGTCCTGAATCGTTGTTTACGACCGCATCGGCGTTGCGGATAAGTTCAAACAACTCCTGAAGCGTGGTTTTTCCGGTGAGATCATTTACCGGAAAATCTTCAGGAAGCAGGCTGCGCAGTTTTGCGGCAAGCGGTATTTCCGCTTTGCTGCCGGAAATCGTAAAATGAAGGTGTTTTCCTGTTTTTTCAAGAAGCATTTCTGCGGTTTGGGCAAACAGCGCAACCGGGAAACATTTGCTTTCCCATCTGGCTCCCGGCAGGAGCAATACATAATGCTCCGGCTGTTTCTTTACGATCCCGCTGCCCTGTTCTGATACCGGGATCGCAGGATCGGGAACGCTGTCTGAATTTCCGGTGATGAAGTTCACAAGTTCAATATTCTTTTCTACCGCATGCGGTTTGCTGACACCGGCTTTGCGGGAATAGAATATTCCGGAAATGGGTTCGCGCGGTGCGGCAAAACCATAAATACTGTTCTTTTTATGCCCGGATATCCAGGCGCAGAAGGCACTGCGCAGCAATCCCTGAAAGTCGATCACCAGATCATATTTCTGTCTCCGCAGAGAACGGATGAGTTTTACAAGCTCCGCAGGTCCGGTGACCGGTGAAGCCAGCTTTTTCCGTTCAAAGTGGATGCGTCTGCGGATCGGAAACGGGGAAAAATCCAGAAGCTGATCGAACTCCGTGTTGACCAGAAAATCCATTTCCGCTTCCGGATAATGCTTCTTCAAAAGCTGCAATGCCGGAAAGACGTGCAGAATGTCTCCGAGACTGCTGGGCTTTATGACAAGGATCTGACGGATCGTATTCATCGGCAGGGTATCAGCTCCCGATTTCCAGACGGCGGGCAAGACGCTCCGGCAGACCGGCATCAAGGATTTTTTGTTGAACTGCTGCTATATCATAGGGGATCCGGTAACGCGTAACTGTTTTGGCATCCGTATCCAGCACTGCAAAACTTGCCCGCGGATCACCGTTGCGCGGCTGACCGATACTGCCGACGTTGAAAAGATATTTGTGACCGGTCTTGTAGGTGACCGCAAGTTCATCCGCCAGTGAAAAGTCATCGTTGCAGGCTTCATCACTGCTGTTGTAAAGCCACTCCTGCAGACTGTCGATGCTGCGTTCTGTGCCGCTTGCGATCGGTTTCTTGCAGAATGCCACCGGAACGTGACTGTGTCCGCAGAAGCAAAGCGAAGTCAACTGATAAGAAAAGTTGTCCGCAGCGTGATGGGTATCGAAAATGTATCCCCAGTTTTCCGGAGTGTCAAGCGTGGCATGGACAGCTGTGATCCCGTACATCGGCAGCTGTGAACGGTAGGGGGTGGAGGCAAGCCACTTCTTAGCCTCATCGGATAATTGGTCCGAGGTCCATTTGATCGCGATCCTTGCATTTTCGTTGAAACCGGCAATGCCGGCGCCTTCGCTGGAGGCATATTCGTCATGATTGCCTTTGACTGATACAGCCAGAGGAAGGCTTCTCACCAGCTCCAGACATTCTGCCGGATTGGCATTGTAACCGACTATATCTCCAAGAGATATATATTTGTCTATCCCGATGTCACTGCACTTGGCAAGGACTGCCTGCAGTGCTTCCAAATTTGCATGTATGTCACTTAAAATCGCGAACTTCGGCATTTTGTCTACTCAATAAAAGTCATTTCTGTGATCTGTCTCAAAAAAGGAATGCATCGTCCGCTGTAAGCCGGATTCTGTCCTGCGGTAAAACCGCATGGGCAATCATCTGTCTTTGCGACCAGAACCCGGAGCTGATAACGCCGTGGAGCGGCGGCTTGCTCTCTATTTGGTCTTGCTGCGGGAGGAGTTTACCTCGACAGCGGCGCTTTCGCTGCCCGCCCGGTGGGCTCTTACCCCACCATTTCAACCTTACCGGAAAAATTCCGGCGGTATATTTTCTGTTGCACTTGTCTTTCCGCGGCTTATAGTCCGCGGCATCCCTCTTTTCAAAGGGACTCCCTGCTCCATGCAGTCCGGACTTTCCTCAGCCGGTAAGCGGACGGTGACTTTGCAGTACACCGGACATCCTCCCGGCCGCGATTGCCCGCGAACGACACATCCCTGTTCTATAATATATAATCTGCTGCTGAAATATGCAAGCTGTTTCAGCCCTTAAATACTCCAATGCAATACAAAAATGCAAAAATGACCAGTACCGGAGTGATCCAGCGGATAGACAGTGCCCAGAGCATTGCCGGAGTGAACAGCGAGTCCCGTCTGCTGTTTCTGGTGGCAAAGCCGGAGAGCAGCAGCAGGATATTGGTGTCGATACGTCCGGATTTCGTTCCGCGCCTGATCTCTTTTACCGCACGTCTGGTTCCCCACAGCCAGCCGACGAAAATGGCAATGGCAAGACCGCCGAGCGGCAGCATCCAGTTGCTGGCAAAGGAATCCGACAGTTCAAAGAAGCTCGGACCGGCATCTTTGAACAGCAGTTTTATGGCTTTTTCCAGTTGCGGGAAATGCCGCCAGTCGGCACAGCTGAACGCTGAAAGCAGACCGAAAAGATAGACCAGCAGAGACATGATGATCACCGCTGCATGACGGGATATACGGAATTGACGCACCGCAAAGTTGACCAGCGGTTCAAGCAGACTTATGAGACTGGTGAGTGCCGCGATGGTCAGCATGATGAAAAACAATCCGTTCCAGAGCCAGCCGAGGTTGCCGGGAACCAGATTGAATGCCGAGGGAACGACCATGTAGACCAGTCCGGGACCCTGTGCCGGATCAAGACCCATGGCAAAGACCGAGGTAAACACTGCGATACCGGCAAGGATCGCTGCCATGGTATCCAGGCCGACAACGGCAAATGCACTGCGGATGATGTTGACATCGCGTTTGAGATAACTGCCGTAGGTCATGGTGATACCCATGGCGATGCTCAAGGTGAAAAATGCCTGTCCCATGGCGATAAGCACGCTCTCCGGACGCAGCGCACTGAAATCCGGAGACAGGAAGAATTTCAGCCCTTTGGAGGCTCCCGGCAGAGTGATGCCGCGCAGAACCAGTGCGCCAAGCAGAATGAACAGCAGCGGCATCAGAACTTTTGAGCTTTTTTCAATACCGTTCTTTACTCCGAAAAAGACTACGACTGCCGCTGCGGCAACGAAGGCACCGTGTCCTGCAAGCAGACTTGCCCATGTTCCTTTTTCCGCTCTGATTATCGGGGTGAATATCGCGGCTCCCTGGGAAGGATCGGCAAAGCTCAATTCACCCATGAAGGATTTTACCGCATAAATAACGGTCCATCCGCCGATCACACCGTAGTAGGAGATGATGATGAAAGGAGCGATGACTCCGGTGAGGACTCCAACGCTTTTCCAGCCTTTTATGAGCAGCGCGAACCCCAGCAGGAGCATCAGCAGTGCGTGTCCCCAGCTGTTGAAGAACAACAGCAATGCTCCGCAGAGGATCAGCAGACTGCCGGTGACATTGGTGATCGGAGTTTTGCGTCCGCGGGTGAAATGGTCGAACGCCCATGCCGGATGACATCCGGTCGCTCTTCCCATTGAAAGTTCTGCGATCATCAGCGGCATGCCGACTGTCAGGATCGCCAGAAGATATACGCAGACGAATGCCGCTCCGCCGTTGACTCCTGTGATATAAGGAAATTTCCAGATGTTTCCAAGACCGATCGCCGAACCTGCTGTCGCAAGCAGAAATCCCCAGCGTGATCCCCATTGTTCTTTGTTTTGATCCATTTTTTACCTTTCTTTATTTGTTAATTTTATTTATATGTAAATTTATGCATATGATCCATGCTGCCGGTTTTCCTTTGCCGCAGAAATAACTATTCCGGTCATGAGACAGTATCCGGCAAGCGAACTGCCTCCGTAACTTATGAACGGCAGTACCAGTCCGGAGGGCGGAAGCAGAGCAAGATTTATACCCATGTGGATCATCATCTGAAGTCCGATGAAAACTGCGGTTCCGGCAGTGAACAGCTTGCCCTGCATCGAAAGCCCCGGACGGTTGGCAAGTACGAAAAAAGACCCCAGCAGGATGAACAGAAGCAGTGCCGGCATCATTGCTCCGGCAAGCCCCAGAGTCTCAAGCAGTGTCGCTCCTGCTGAATCATTGTAGGAAAACGGAAGATAAGCATTGCTCCACACGGCTCCGCCCATTTTTGAACCGGACCAGCCGCCGCGGGCTATCGCCAGTTCAAACTGGCGCACGTGCCAGCCGCTGCCCAGCGGATCACGCTCCGGTGACAGAAATCCGGTGAAGCGTCTCAATACATACGGATACTTTGCCGCTGCCGCTGCCGCCGCAAACAGACATGGCGCGATTTGCAGAGCAAGAAATTTTTTGGACATTCCGGCAAGAAAACAGATGATGAAACTGCCAAGCGCATATATTCCGGCAGTTCCGAAATCAGGCTGCAGACAGACCGGTACGATCCACAGCAGGATAAATATCCCGGAAACAAGAAAACGCATGCAGTTATCCTGCATTTTCGTCAGCAGAATGACCAGCGCCAGCAGAAAGAACGGTCTGCCGGTTTCGCTCGGCTGGAAACTCAGCGGACCGAGGCGGAACCAGCCGGTCATGCCGTTTATCTTTGAACCGAATAACGGCAGCAGGCAGAGCAGCAGCAGTGCAGCAGCGGTCAGCAGCGGAGCGGATTTCTGCCAGACTGTAAACTTTATCCGTGTTCCGAGGTACAGCAACGCCATGCCGGATATAAGAAAACAGAGTTGTTTCATGACCAGATAAAGCGGCATTGCTGAATTGCTCTGACTGCTGGCAATGGTGAGAACTCCGCAGAGTCCGAGCAGAAATGTTCCTGTGACGGCAAGGTTTTCCGCAGAGAGTATATCCGGTGATATTTTCATCTTGCCGCCGCTCCTGCTGATTCCAGCTGCTTCAACGGTACAGTCAGCGTGACGTTCCTGCCGTGTACCGGAGGTGATGTGACCTTAAAACTGGAAGGTATCCAGTTGCGCCTGCGGTCAAGGATCACGCTGTATGAACCGTCTGTACCGCGGAGAAAACTGTCAAACTGTTTTTCCAGTCCGGATACGCCGGTCCCGGAGTCAACCGTTCCGATCACCTTCCTGGCAGCCGGAGAGTTTACGGTGACTCTTTGACTCCATGAATGTATTTTTACCGGGAAACCGCTTTTGACTACAGGTTCAAGAGCCATGATCTCCTTTGCTGTAAGCTGGAAACACAGCGGTTTATCCGCTTCCGGCACTGCCGGTATGATTCTGCCGGGCAGGGCGGAACGCAGCTTGTCAAGCTGCCAGGGGGAAAATGCTTCGCCGGATGACAGCGTGGAACGTAATTCAAAATGGCGTTCGTTCCAGGCGAGGATTATTCCGTTTTTATCCCGCAGTTCTCCGCGGCGGGCAGGAAGTTTTCCGGTCTTTTTTGACATGGCTTCACCGGCGGCGATGAACTTTTCCCTGCCCAGCCAGCCGATGTACAGTGCCCGGCAGACCAATACCGGAAACAGCAGGCAGAATAATATTGCTGTCAAACGGAATCTTGATTCAAATCTGTTGCCGGATGACGTCATCTGCCGTCCCTCACTGTATGCCGCTTCAGCAATTCTGCAGCCTGGGCAAAATTCAACGGTGATTCCAGGAGCCAGACATTGGGGATCGAGGCAAGTTCCGAGGCAAGTTCACGTTTATGTACCGGCGTTATCACCAGTATCGGCAAAGTGTTTCTGCCGGTGACTTTTCTGATGAGGGCAATGTTTTTTGCCGCCTGCCCCAGACGGAACGGTGCGGCGATCATCGCTCCGTCGATCCCGCGCTGTATGGCTGCGGCATCAAGAAGACTGGAGTTGTCCGGATACACCGATATATCTATATTTTCATGCCTGAATATCTGTTTGAAAGCTTCTGCCTCTTCCGGATCATCATCGGAGAGATATATATCAAGTGCCCTTTCCGGTATTTCTCCGGCAGGTTCAGCACTGACCGTATCGCGGGGAAGACGCAGAGGATTATCTTCCATCGAAGACTGTTTTTTTATTTCCGCACCGGGAACGATCATGCGGAGAATGGTCGCATTCTGTTCTGTTGATTCAACTTCAAGGGAACAGCCGATTTTTTCCGCGATCGTGCGGACTATTTCCAGACCGATGATACTCAAACTGAAATCCGCGGTATCCGGAGCATGTTCCGTATCTGCATTGCGGAAAAGCTGATAATTTTCCGCAAGCAGCTCACGGTGTTCATCCTGCCGGCGGTCGCTGATCTCAAATACCGCACGGTTGTGTCTGCCGCTTACTGTGAGAGTCACGCATGCTCCGCCCGTAAGTGAACGGGTGGTGGATCTTATCATAAGATGCAGCAGGTGATAAAGCAGCTCCCGGTCGCAGGCGAGCAGTTCCGGAATACCGGAAAGATAATGACAGACCAGCGAGATCTTTCTGGTCTGCAGAGAGATCTGACAACGGTCGGTAAGTTCCTTTATCAGCGGAAGCGCGGCAAAGCGGTCTGTGAGCGGAGAACTCCAGCGTTTGCGTTCGAGCTTCGCCACATCAGAAAGAAAATCCAGTTCGCGCGACATGCGGGACTGACGTTTCAGGGAGCTGAGCAGCATCGCTTCGTTTTCATCTGCTGTATTTGATTCTGCTGCTTTGCTGTTTTTTCTTGCCCTGGCAAGTTCGATAAGTGTATATGCTTTGACCACTCCGGCGGAGCGGCGCATCTCACGCAGCAGTCTGCTGAATGCAGCTATCTGCAGGTCGTCGAAATATTCGATCTCCCTGCGGAGTTTTTCTTCGCTTTCACGCTGCCAGCGCAGACGTTCAGAGAGGTTCTGCTGGCGGTCACGCATGAAATTGAGTGTCGAAAAAAGTGAGATGATCTCTTCATCTCTGATCCCGCGCATCGAAAGCGGCTGCGGCATGCTGCCCGCAAGTATTTCCCTGATGAAATCTTCGGCTCTGCGCAGGATGCGGACAACGTGATTGATGAAATAAAGCAGCCACGAGATCATTACCAGCGCGCCGAGGAAGAGAAAGGACATTGCCAGAAACGGGATCACCGCATGAAAATCACTGAACCACCTGCGGGGAGAAAAAAGCAGATGAAAATCCGCACAGCCGTGGAGCAGTATCAATGCTCCTGCTGTTCCCATGGAAAAGAAGACAACTGCCGCAACGGTCGATATTCTGTTTGCCAGCTTCATTTCTGCTCTTTGTTCTCCGTAAAAAATTTCCTCTTTTGATACAGCAAACGCCGGAAGGTATAAAACCGTTCCGGCATGTTTCAAAATTTCTCAACGCACATCTTTGAGAAGTTTTTGAATGACTTCTGCAATCGACTCAATATACTGCTTTTGCCGGCAGTATGCAAGTGTCACAGCGCAGAGACTGCCATTTTCTGCATCTGCAGAGAGTATCTTGCGGTCTGCAGGATCTCGGCAGTGCAGGGGGACTTGCTCACACCGTTGATCTCGCTGAGGAAGGCATCGAAATAATCTTCGGGTGCGTTCTGCGGTTCAACAGTTCTGTTCTCGCAGCCGTGCTGCATGAGCAGGACTCCGGGAGTGTTGTAATTGAATTCGATCATACCTTTGGTTCCGCCTATCGTGAAACGCCAGTATGCCGGCGATTCAAAAGATGAGGCAAGGTAGGAGACATCTCCATTCACACATGCTCCGTTGTCAAGTGCCAGCATGAGGACTCCGGTGTTGGAAAAATGCGGCTCCTGCGGGAAGTTGACATTGCCTCCGCGGGCGGCGATCAGCTTGCTGATCTTGTGTCCGGTGAGCGATGGCAGCAGGTCGAAAAGGTGGATCGCGATATCATTTATGGTGCCGCCGTGCATTCCCGGCTCAAAGTACCAGGAGGGACGGGTACCGTAATTCAGGGGATGCATACCGTTGAACTGGATGCCGCTGATCTCACCGATCGCACCGTCTTTGATAAGCTGCGAAGCTGTGTAGACATTGGCTGTTGTTCTCAAGTCAAACATACAGCCGAGAACGGTGTTGTGCTGTTTGATGAGAGAGCTTATTTCATCCAGATCATCGAGCGAGATGCAGAACGGTTTGTCACTGATGATGTTTTTGCCGGCTTTGATGGCTTTTTTTACCGCTTCTGCGCGGTCGCCGTAGGCTCCGCCGAAAGCGATCACATCGATCGCAGGATCGGCAAGCATGGCATCAAAGCTGTCAAAATTGAATACGACACCCTGTGCCTCAGCAGCAGCTCTGGCTTCAGAGTTGGCTTCAAAGGCTCCGGCAACGGTGGTTTCGGGAGAATCCTGCACTCTCTGGTAAAGTGCAAAAATATGGGCATGGCGGAAACCACAGAATCCGAATTTCAACATTTTTCACCCCTTTCTTTTATCATTTGGTCATCAGTTTTCTTACAGCGGTAAGTTTGATGCAGATGCAGAGCAGATACATCGCGTCGCGCAGTTCATCGCAGGGCGGAAACGACGGAGCGATACGGATATTGCTGTCATTGGGATCTTTATGGTAGGGGAACGTGGCTCCGGCTTCGGTGAGTTTGACACCTGCTTCCGCTGCCAGACGGATGGTCTCTTTGGCGCATCCGGGCATGGTGTCAAGAGCAACGAAATAACCGCCGAGAGGTTTGTGCCAGGTGGCAAAACCGGTTCCTGCAAAATTACGTTCGAGGGTGTTGAGCACGATGTCGAACTTTTCGCGCAGTGAGTCGGCAAGTTTCTTCATGTGGAGTTTGGTGTTTTCCGCATTCTTCAGGAAGTTCAGGGTGCGGACCTGATTCATCTTATCGTAACCGATGGTCTGGATACCCATGGTTTTGAGGATCTCTTTGCGGTTGTTTTCGCTGGCTGCGACCATGGAAACTCCTGCACCGGGGAAGGTGATCTTGCTGGTCGAGAAGAAGTAGAGAACACGGTCGGGATTTCCGGCATTGCGGCACGCTTCAAGGATGTTTTTGACCTTGAGTTCTTTGTCATAAAGGTGATGCACTCCGTAGGCGTTATCCCAGAAAATGCGGAAATCTTTTGCCGCACACTGCATTGAGGCAAGGCGGTCAACGGTTTTGTCGCTGTAACAGATGCCTTCTGGATTGGAGTAGAGCGGAACGCACCAGATACCTTTGATCGCAGGATCATTCTTGACCAGATCCTCAACCATATCCATGTCCGGACCCTCCGGAGTCATGGGAACAGTTATCATCTCAAATCCGAAATCCTGGGTAATGGCAAAATGACGGTCATAACCGGGGCTGGGACAGAGGAATTTGAGCTTTCCGCAATCTTTCCAGGCAGGATTGCCCATGGTTCCGAAAAGCATGAGACGCACAACAGTGTCGTACATCATATTCAAGCTTGAGTTGCCTCCGACAACGATCGTATCAGGATCGATACCGAGCCACTCACCGAAAAAGCGTCTCATTTCTGCGAGTCCGGCGAGCTGTCCATAGTTGCGGGCATCGACATTGCCTTCAGCCATCCAACAGTC
>JAZSGR010000205.1:0-19147 GCA_045532825.1 Victivallaceae bacterium
GAACAATGTCGAGTTTTGCGCCGAGTACGGTGCGGGAGTGTACCTTTGTACACGACCAAACCGGCACAGGCGCAAGGCTCGAGATTGCCCGCGATGCGCCACCGCAGTTTGAACAACTTTCACAAAAAATGGGACAATAACCATGGTTGAAATCCGGATATTTTTATTGTTATCAGTCGGTTACCCAGTTGTGATGGATGGCAAAGCACCAGCCGGCGGCAAGAATGAACCAGAGAATGACTCCGTGGAGAACCGGTTTTATACCCAGTTCTTTGAGCTTGCTGCGGCTGAGGTTTGCTCCGATCAGGAACAGCGTGGTTATCATGAGATATTTGGAAATTTCTTTCACAAATGATCCTGCAGGAGCGGCTGCCGGGATCCAGGTCACCAGTGCCGCTGCGATGAGAAATCCGGGGATGAACCAGGGAACTTTCAATTTCAGCTTTTTATTTGCGCCTTCCTCTTTTCCGGAAGCGAACCAGCTGAAAAACAACGTGACCGGTACGATCCAGAGCGCACGGGCAAGTTTTACCGTAGTTCCCACTTCAAGAGCTGTCGGTCCGTACTGGAAACCCGCTCCGACTACAGAACTGGTATCGTGGATGGCGAGAGCTGCCCAGTAGCCGAATTGGGTTTCTGAAAATCCCAGCATGTGACCGATCGGAGGAAAGATGAGCAAGGCAACTGCGTTCAGGGCAAAAACTGTCGCCGAAGCAATCGCAATGTCATGTGCCTGTGCTTTGATCGCCGGCGCTGCCGCTGCGATCGCACTGCCGCCGCAAATCGAAGTTCCCACGCTGATGAGATACATGGTGTTGCGGGGAATGGCAAGACGCTTGCCGATAAAGATACCAAGTCCGATACCGGCTGCAATGCCGATCAGTGTGTAGAGGATTCCGCTTGCTCCGGCACGCAGCACTTCGATCAGGTTCATGCCGCATCCCATGCCGACAATAGCGGCTCCGAGCATGGTAGAGGTGATTTTTCCGGTTATATGGGCAAACGGATTGCCCAGAGTTATTGAAAAGATTATTCCTGCTGCAACTGCAAGGCCGGGGGCGTGATTACGTGCCGGAGCCCAGAGCCACGGAATGATGAAAAATGCCAGAGCGGCAAAAATAAATGCAATTTTCTTTATCATGATATTCATAGTTCTTTGAAGGTGTTGATGTCTGTTATTTTACCGTTGTTTTCTGCGGAGAAATAAGCTGCTTTGCAAAGCAGCAGATTATGAACTCCGTCATCCGCATTGAGCGGCTGCTTTTTTATGATCGAAGAGGCGTGTTTTTCGATGACTGCCTGATAGATATTCCTGATTTTTCCCGGGGATACAGTGCGCGGTTTTCCGTCAAATCTATCAAGTTCAAGACGGATGGCGACCGGTTCGTCATCGTGTCCGGAGAGTTGGAACATGCTGCCGTAAGAACGCAGCACAGCCTTGTCTCCGTAGATCTCGAAACCGAGGTTTGAGACTGTTGCCTGCGGACCGCCGCGTTCTTCTGCTATCGATACCCTTACTGTACCGCGGGTGCCGTCTTCAAAATAAAAGATGATGATTGCCCCGTTTTCCACTTCCGTTTCCAGAGTTCTGGGCAGATATGATGCCGCGATACGGCTGATTTTTTTGCCGTAAATAAATTCCGCCATATAGAAACAGTGACTTGCCATATCTCCAATGGGACCGCCCATTTCTGCGGCATCGGTACACCGCCATGCTTTCGGATTTGAGCTGAGACACTCCATGTGGAAACAGCAGTCATTGACTGTTCCGAGTTTTCCGGACTGCACCATTGCCGCTGCTTTCCTGTTCCAGGCATTGTGGATCATCATGTGATCGACAGTGTATGAAAGTTTTTTATCCGCAGCAGTTTTTACGGCTGTTTCTGCATCGGCAAGCGTGGTTGCCATGGGTTTTTCTGTAATGACATGTTTGCCGGCGGCAAAAGCCTGAAGCGTTATCGGTACATGGGTTGCATTATTGGTTGCGATAAACACCGCGTCGATGTCTTTATCGAGCCAGAGTTCTTCAAGGGATGAGTACCATTTCAGCCCCATGCCGAGAACGGCTTCTTTTTTATCCTGACTGCGGTTGTATACTCCGGTCAGTACAGCATTTTTCAATGGTGAAAAACGTGATGTATCGCAGGCAAAACCCTCTTTGACGATGCGGTTCTGCGCGATCCTGCCGAAGCCGATAACGGCATATCTTATCTTTTTCATACGATTTTTCCGTTGATTTTTACTTATGATTAAATCTGCTTGATATAGTTCATTGCGGTTGAAAAATCAAAATATATTTTTCTGCTGCAGCGTTTTGAGCAGGTATGCGCAGTTGACTGTCTTTTCCAGCAGTTCATTGCGGTAATAGAAGTAGTGATTGCTTGATTCAAAACCGATACGGTCATCTTCTTTCTGCAATTCCAGAAGCCGCTGAGCAAGCGCACTTTCTGATTTGATGATATCCGGAAGTTTTTCTGTTTTTCCGAGGTCGCGGAAATAGACGAATTCAATATGGTTCAGTGTACTTTGATAGTGGCAGAAACATGCTTCTGCGATGCGGGTGAGTTCTTTCACCTCATCGTTCCCGTCGAGAGATTTGAGTATATCCAGACCTTTTTTCCAGTTTCCGGTCAGTGATTTGAACTGGTGCATCATTATTCCCGGGGTATAATGTCCGTATGCACTCCATGAGTGGAGATCATCATAAGGATAGCCGACCATCGAAGCCCGGTAACCGGTCTTTTCCGGATAAAAAAGCGCGGCCGGACCGTAATTCTGCGGAGCGGTATAGATCGTTCCGGTCCCGTTGAATGGGAATTCTTTGAGCCCTGCGGAAAAGTATTGCTGGGCGCGACGGACAGCCGGGGCATCTTTGCCGAACAGGAATTTTGCCAGTTCCTCTTTTGAAGTATTGACCAGGGCAGAGTTTCCGCCGGGATATCCTCCGAGAGACCAGGCGGTCATGAGGTGATCGACTTTTTCACGTTTGAGATTGGTCAAATGTTCTTCTATCAGATCCGGAACCGGCAGATAGGGAACAAAAGCTCCCTCCCAGGTGCTGTTAAGCTGGACCTTTGCCATGGTTGGCAGACCGTTTTCGCGGGCAAGTTTCCATACCAATCTGGCAAATTCTCCCGGACCGGGTTTGGAAATGGAGTAATCCCGTACCATACCGGAAACTCCGCAGGCACTGGTCGGAACGAAAGTTTCACTTACACTCATTACTATGACACTTTTGGGCAATGATTTTATAGCATCAGCCATCCATTCCGGTTTCCATGCCCATGTCCATGCTATCACGTCAGCATCAGGAGAGACGCTGTGAACTCCCTCTTCGAGAGCCTTCAGTACGGAGACCGGAAAACTCCAGACCGGCTTGTCTTTGCAGCGCGGGCAGTCGCAGGTGCCGGGTTTGCGTGAATGACAGTGGGTGAGGTTTTCCGACATGGTTATCGTGAGGAGTCCTCCGAGCATGGGAACCTGCCGGAAAAGTTCTGAAACACCGTTGCGCAAAGCTTCGAGAACTCCGGGAACGCTGGTGCAGAGAGCGAAATTTTCACCGGTTTCATTGGGTTCGCCTTTCCAGTCCGGATGATGTTTTTCAAAAAATGACAGCTCCATATTTCTCGGTTCATTGAGATAGAGATAGACTTTGATCCCGTACTTTGCCGCTTTTTCTGTGAGTTTGCGCAGGTTGGACAGCCGTATTTCCGCATTTGCGGAATATTCATCAGTGCCGAACCAGGGAATGAGGGTGTAAAGAGTGCCGTGAAGCCATACCGCATTTATTCCCGAAGCCTGATAATCGGCAAGCATGTTTTCCGGATACGGATCAAGCTCCGGATCAAGCAGCGCATCGCCGAACAGCGCAGAGTAGGAGTGGACCAATCTTATTCCGAAAGAATCATCACTGCTGTCTGCACGGTTGCGGATTTTTCCCAGCTTTGAAATAAAGCGCCACGGTTCCGTTTCTTCTCCGGCATTGCAGGCACGGATCACCTCTCTTATTTCCGCAGTTTCTGCTTTTTCTGCATCTGTAAGTTTCCGGAATTTTACCGGCTTGCAGTCCGGTTTGAGCAGTCCGAGTTTGTGATAAAGAAAGTCCTCTTCGCGGAGTGTGAACAAGAGTCTTTCAGCATTCCAGTCCAGCAGTGTAAGCAGCTGTTCATAATCAAGCAGGTGCCAGTTGCGGCGTATTGTCGTGAGAAATCCGCGCTGATCCCATTTTGCAGTGAACCTTTCATCGTGGAGAAGTCCCATTTCTTCTCCGGCGGAGATCACCTCTTCTTTTGTGCAGTCAAGCACTCTGGCGATACGTTCCGCCGGAACCGTATTCCAGTTGCGGAAAATCACCGCCTGATGACGGGTCGGAAAATGAGAAAAATCCAATGCCGCCGGAAAACTTCCGGTCGGAAGATCTTTTACTGTAATCATGATGACACCCTGAAAAATGAAAATAGTGGTAATCCTTTGTTCGCTGCAAAACTGCGTCGTATTTAATATACTGCCGGGAAAATATTTTACAAGCAATGTATACCAAAAAGCCCTCCGGCGAAAGCAGGAGGGCAGGGAAGACGGAAAATCATCAGACCAGTTTGTAAACCGGTGCAGTCTGTCCGTTCTGAATGGAGGCTTCGGCTGCGGCGAGCATTGCCATGATTTCGACAGAGTCTTCGAGGGCAACCGGCTGCTCTCCGTTGAAGAATTTGACGATCTCTTTGAGAAGCATGCGGTAGAAGGGAACTCTGCCGGTCACCTGCACAATGTCGGATTCCTGATCGGCAGTCCGGTAAACGGCACCGTACTTCCAGCAGTTGGTGGAAAGCTCCACGATTCCGCGGCGGCCGTCGGCATAGATGACGTGGAAGACGTAACCGTTCAAATCGGCACTGCCGGAAATTGCAGTTGCTCCGGAACCCATGACACGGTTGAGAATCTCAAAGGCATGGACTCCGTACCAGACGATGGAAGAACCTGCCGGAGCATTGCCGACCGGACCCCAGACTTTGGCGGAAACAACGTTTTCAACTCCTTCGAGACCTTCAACAATATCGATGTCAAAACGGAGACTTGAGGCAGTGAAATAACGGATGTTGTTTTCTTTGGCGATCTGCATGATCTTCCGGGTATTGGCAATGGTATCGGCAAATGGTTTATCCAGGAAGATCGGTTTGCCGAGTTTTGCACACTTTTCAAAATATTCCAGGTGATATGACGGATCATTGATTTCAAGCATGATCGCATCACAATCGGCGACAGCTTCATCAAAGTCGGTCGTGACCAGAACACCGATGCTTTCGAGATAAGCCTGACGTTCATCCAGACCGGCTTTGTTCTGGAACGGGGTTTCAAAACGCAGACAACGGGTTGCACGCAGTTCTTTTATCTGATCTTTTTCTGCCGGATCCTGCATGAGTTTGGGCAGTGCGACCGAGTGACTGGTATCAAGACCGATGATTGCTACTTTGATGGGATTCATAAGTTGTCTCTCTTGATTTATTATTGTGTTATATACTTTTCCGGAAATGATCCGGAGACTTTTTCATGATTTTTTTGAATTCTCTTGAGAAGTGAAATACACTGTTGAAACCGCATTCACTGGCGATTTCTTTCACCAGTTTATTGGTCGATGTCAGCATCTGCGCAGCGTATCTTATCCGGCATCCGATGACGTATTGCCAGACCGGCATACCGGTCACCTCGTGAAAGAGACGGCGGAAATGGACCATTGAGATACCCAGTTTTGCCGCTTCTTTTTCCGGGTCCCACGGCAGTCCGGGGTCTTCAGAGATCCTTGCTGCCAGATCTGAAAATATCGTGCGGTTGATGCTGCCTGATTTGCTGACCGGCGGAGCAGAAGCTATATCCAGCAGCATTTTCTCCAGAATAAGTACCGATTCGGCATGGGAATTTTTTTTACTGTTGCGTAAATGAGACAGCAGAATTTTCCACTGTCCGAGGAACTCCTTGAGATCTGGTGCAGGATAAAACTCCGCTTCGGCTTTTGAAGGAAATAATCCGCCGTCAACATACCGTTTGATCCGTTCGCCCTTGAAGCAGACAAAATAGTGCTCGCGCGTTTCCTCCTGTGGAGAACTGTATGAGAACGGGGTGCCGGGCATGGTGAAAAAACATACCGGTCCCCGTGTCTGCACTGTGGCGGAGCTTCCCACCTTCAACTGGATAGCTCCGCTGCTGACGAACTGAAGTCCGCAGTAACCGGGAAAAAGACGGTCCTTGCAGAAGTTGCGTGACTTTTTGCCTTTGCCCCAGCAGACAAACTCCAGATCATCAAAATATTTCATCTCAGATGGTACCTTCGGGAATTACTACGGTCTTCGGCAGAGGATTCTGACGGTGGCACTCTTCGATGATCGCGATCTGACGTCTGATCTGGGAGAGTTTCACTTTGAGCGGAGTTCCTTTGGTCATGGCATCATAGATGTTGATATAGTATTTGGTGCCCCAGTCGTCAAAACTGGAAGCGACTGCTTCAGGGGAAACCCACTTTTCGGTGTAGTAATTCAGTTTTTCACTGCAGTAGACCGGTTTGCGTCCTTCTCCCTCCAGCGGAGCGATACTCAGTTCAGGAGTGGTGGCTTCTTCAGGTCTGTAATATTTCCATTCAACAGTGTCATTGTTTCCGACGAGAGAACCATTCTTGCCGAACACCTGATACTGATAGGTCGGGAACATGCACTCTTTGGAGACTTCAAGGTCGATCACCGGATGATCTTTGCCTTCGAGGATGACCTTGACAAAGTCTTCCGCATCGCCGAAGTTGTTGATGCAGGCAAGTTTTGCGAAAATCCGCTCGGGATCGGTGTCACCGAAGCTTTCCCAGAGTTCGACCATCTGATCCAGCGGATGCGGAGCGGTGTTGAGCAGTTCGCCGGCGCAGAGTCCCTGGATGGTCTGCCAGTCCCAGCGGCGTCCGAAACCGTTATAGGCAACTTTGACCATGGCGATGTCGCCGAGCACTCCGGACTGGATCACTTCATAGATCTTGCGGTACAGCGGACGGAAACGGGCCTGCTGGAAAACCGCGAAGAATTTACCGGTCTTCTCTTTGACTGCAAGCAGACGGTCAACTTCAGAGACCCGGTTGGTGAGCGGTTTTTCGCAGAGCACATCGTAACCGGCTTCCATTGCTTCAATGGAAATATCAACGTGTTTGTGGCTGCGGCTGGCATTGACCACCAGTTCAACGTTTTTGTCTTTCAGAAGATCTTTGTAATCGCTGTAGCAGACACAGTCCGGATTGGCTCCGGGATTGACGGCGGCGGTGCGTTCCGCAATGGGATCAGCGACTGCGACTACGTCAAAACGTTCCTGCAGCAGGGGACAGCACTCCAGCAGATGGCGGTGGATGTTTCTTCCGCTTCTGCCCTGTCCGATAATACCGACTTTTATCTTTTTCATAACCGATATCCTTTCAAAGTTGTGGGTTGGTGTAAAATTAGTTTGATGTTAATGTATCATGAATAATTGTGATGTCAACCAAAGTTCTGTGAAAAAATATATCATTTTTGATCATTTTTCAAGTTGGTTGTCACGGATGGCGCGGTATGAGCAAAAAAGTTATTGAAACAGCGTGCGCCGGCAGTTTGAAATGCGGTGCATCAGAACGTTTCCGTCTGGAATGTTTCTGTTTCCTCCGGGGTTCTGAAACGCAGCAGCCTGCCGGTGTATCCGGCAAGTTGTTCTTCCATTTCCGGACGTGTCGTTTTGCGGAAAGTCCAGATACGCCGCAGAAAATTGAAATCAAGACGGTCAGGGCATCCCGGCGCGACTTCGTGCGGTTTGCCGGTTTGACGCAGAAAACCGCGCTTCAGGCAAACCGTTTTGGGATAGTCAAGATAAATGACCGTGTCCGCATGTTTCAGGCGGCGGGGCAATGTGCGTTTGAAATTGCCGTCTATTATCCAGGAGTCACGGTTGAGAACTTCTGTTAATTTCCGGTCGAATTCCTCACGGTCTGTCTGGATCCATCCCGGCTTCCACCAGAGGTGGTCAAGGTGATATACCGGCAGTCCGGTCTTTGCTCCAAGCTGTTTTGCCAATGTGGTTTTCCCTGAACCGCAACAGCCGATTATCAGAACTTTTTTCATTCGTATAGATTTTATGAACGTGCTTTTTTAAGCAGCTGTTCGACAAAATACGGGTGTCCGAAAGAGCCGGCTCTTGCCGCCGGACTGTAATAGCGCAGCTGCTGCTGAAGTGCTTCGTCCACCTGTACCGCCTGCGGTTGGACCGGATGATCATCGCATGCCACGCTCATGCCGATCTGACCGGTGGGGTAGGTCGGTATCTGGATGACCGCATAGTCGGAATAATTAAATATATTGTGGGTCAGACGGTTCAGTCTGGATACGATATCCGGCAGCAGATACGGGGATTCTGATTGCGAAGCGACCACTCCTCCCGGACGCAGTGCGGCTTTGAGATCACGGTAGAACTGTTCGCCGAAAAGCGGTTCTCCGGGACCGCCCGGGTCGGTCGAATCTACGATTATTATATCGAATGCGTTGGGATTTTCCCTTACAAACTGACTGCCGTCTCCGATGTGTATCCGGACTCTGGGATCATCAAAACCGCATGCCGTTTCCGGAATGTATTTGCGGCACGCTTCGATCACCTCATGATCTATCTCGCAGATGTGCAGTTCTTTCAATTCCGGATGCCGGGCGAGTTCTCGCAGTACTCCTCCGTCGCCGCCGCCGATCACCAGTGCTTTTTCCGGAGCGTGATGAGTGTAAAAGGGCAGGTGCGCCATCATTTCGTGATAGGCGAATTCATCAAAGCCGGTCAGCTGGATTATTCCGTCCAGCATCAGCATTGTTTTGAGCTTGCGGGTGCGGTAAATGTCTATCTGCTGGAATTTGCTCTTTTTGCTGAAAAGATGTTCGGTCGTTTCAATGGTTTGACCGTAGCCGTCGGCTTCTTCTGTGACCCATTTGCTTTCCATGGATCAATCCTCCACATCTTTTCCGTTCCAGCAGTAGGTACAGAGTTTTTCCCTCGAAACTCCGATCGCATCAAGCAGTTTATCCAGACTCTGGAATTTCAGTGATGTAAGATGCATTGCTTTCCGCATCTCGTCGACCATCATATTGTATTTTTCAGATTTGTATACGAGATAAGGTGCAATGATTTCATCGGTCAGATCCTGGGTGTTTTCCAGTTTTGCAATGGCTCTGCGGGCAGCGAGGTCGAGCTGACTTCTTGAACGGGAGAAGTTGAGGAACTTGCAGCCGTAAAGCAGCGGAGGACAGGCAGAACGCATGTGAACAGCTTTTACTCCGTCGTCCTGAAGACGGAAAACCGTATCTTTCATCTGGGTCCCGCGTACGATCGAATCATCGCAGAAAAGCAGGCTTTTGCCGTCGATCTGCTCTTTTACCGGAATGAGCTTCATTTTGGCGACCAGATCGCGCAATGTCTGATTCTGCGGCATAAAACTGCGCGGCCAGGTCGGAGTGTATTTGACGAAAGATCTCTGGTAAGGTTTGTTCGAAGCGTTGGAGTACCCGATGGCGTGTGCGATGCCGGAATCGGGGATCCCGCATATGGAGTCGACGCTGTCGATCATATCCCGGTCGTCTTCAGCCATTGAGGCTCCGTTGCGGTAACGCGCGCTTTCTGTATTGACACCCTCGTAATTACTGGAGGGGTAGCCGTAATATACCCAGAAAAAACTGCATATTTTCATTTTGTCGCCGGGGTCTTTTCTGCATATCGCCTCATTGCTGGTGATTTCCAGTATCTCACCCGGACCGAGTTCATATTCCACCGTGTAATCAAGATTGGGAAATGCAGTGCTTTCCATGGTGACGGCATAAGCTCCCGGTTTCCTGCCGAGGATCACCGGAGTCCTGCCGTACTTGTCGCGTGCTGCGAAGATACGGTCCCCGATGAGCAGAAGGATCGAACATGAGCCGTCGATGACTTCCTGTGCGTAGCTGATGCCTTCGGTGATGGTGTCTTTTCTGCAAATGAGCATGGCAACGATTTCTGTCGGGTTGAGTTCTCCGTCGCTTGATTCGGACAGGTGCGAGTGACCGGAGTTGAAAGCCTGTTCGGCGATCTGCTGGATGTTGTTGATCCTGCCGACAGTCACCAGGGCGAAGTTGCCGAAACTGCTGGAGATCACCAGCGGCTGGTCTTCTCCGTCGCTGATGACGCCGATGCCGGTTTTTCCGCGGAATTTGATGATATCATCATCGAATTTTGAGCGGAATTGTGCATTGGTGATGTCGTGTATCCTCCGGTGAAATTTTCCGGTTCCGTCCGAAACGGCAAGTCCTCCGCGTCTGGTTCCGAGATGAGAATGATAATCTGTTCCGTAAAAAAGATCGCAAACACAGTCGTTTGCCGACGCTACACCGAAAAAACCACCCATGATATACCTTGAATAAGATCTGCTCTATGTTCACAAAAAAACTGCAGTGATACATGATCACACAGATAAATTAGCATAACGGAAGCATTTTTTCAATACGTCAAAGCGAGGTTTTGAAAAAATCAGGAAATTTTGTTTTTACAGCTTGAAAAAGTGAAATGTGTCAGTTATATTATAAAAACAATTATTTATTTAATGATTGATTTGACTGGCAAACGGACCGTATCGCAAATTCCACCGCTCACGGGCCGTGCGGCAGTCGGTGAAATCAAGCTTAGTTTGAGAAGTATCGTGTTCTGTCCGTCTTCTTTTGAAGGGGAGGGAACGTGATGCTCGGCTTGTGTTTGTCGGCAAAATAAAATGAGGTTCGAAAGAGAATGAAAGTTAGAGCTTCGGTTAAGCGCAGGTGTGAATTCTGCCAGATCATCAAGCGCAACGGAATCATCCGGGTGATTTGCTCCCGCGATGCCCGTCACAAACAGCGTCAGGGATGACAGGCGGACAATAGCAAGGTATTAATTAACTGTTAACATAACCCAAAATCATATTTAGGAAAAACGATTATGGCTCGTCTTATTGGCGTTGACATCCCGGGTAACAAACGCATTGAGTATGCTCTGCGTTATATCTACGCAGTCGGTCCTACCAAGTCTGTCTGGATTCTTGAGAAAGCCGGTGTTGACCGCAACATCAAAGCGAATGATCTTACACCGGATCAGATTTCCAAGATCACCAAGATCCTTCAGGATGATCTTCTTGTTGAAGGTGATCTGCGCCGCAGCGTCGCAGCGGATATCCGCCGTCTGCAGCAGATCAACTCTTATCGTGGCATCCGCCATCGCCGCAATCTTCCCTGCCGTGGACAGCGTACCAAAACCAATGCACGTACCCGCAAGGGCAAGAAAGTGACGATCGGAGCTATCCGTGACAGGACACAGCGTAAGCTGGCTGCCAAGGGCTGATCCCGCCGTTCGGGAGATAAGGCTTTTGTAAGTAAACTAAGTCTGGAAAGAGATTAAATCATGGCTGATGAAGTTATAAACGAAGTCGCAGCTGATGCAGTTGAAACTGCTGCTGCCCCCGCGGCTGCCCCGGCAAAACGCGGAAAGAGCGGACGCTATATCCCCAGCGGAATTGCTTACGTTCTTGCTACATTCAATAATACTAAAGTGACTTTTACCGATCTGCACGGCAACGTGATCTGCTGGTCCACCGGCGGAAAGAACGGATTCAAAGGGTCCCGCAAGAGTACCGCTTATGCGGCACAGGTGATCGCCGGCGATGCTGCCAAAAAAGCGCAGCTTCTCGGTATGAAAGAGGTTGAAGTCCGTATCAAGGGACCCGGTGCCGGTCGTGAGTCGGCAGTCCGTGGAATCGCTGCAACCGGTATGGAAGTACGGGTCATCAAAGATATCACCCCGGTTCCGCACAATGGTTGCCGTCCTCCGAAACGCCGTCGTGTCTGACTTCTGTTTCAGGAGTATCCGCTTCTGAATTTTTCTTATGAAGCGGTTGCAGCGGCATAAGTGATGGTTTAAAAGTGCCATTTAGGGCACATAAATTTTGGAGGATAAAAATATGAATTCAGCAAACGGGTTTCCGATGCCCAAGTCTATCGTTGCAGATGAAGCGACCATGACTGATACCTATGCGAAGTTCATTGCCCAGCCGTTCCAGAGCGGATTCGGTCACACTTTGGGTAATTCACTGCGCAGGGTTCTGCTTTCCTCTCTGGAGGGAGCGGCGATTTCATCCGTCCGTATCGACGGCGCAAAGCATGAGTTTGATTCGTTGGAAAACGTTGTCGAGGACATCACTGAGATCGTATTGAACCTCAAGTGCGTCAAATTGAACATGCACGTCGACGGTCCCCGGACTCTTGAGATCCGCAGTGATAAAGCCGGTCCGGTGACTGCAGGTGACATTGTTTGTGACAGTACCGTTGAAGTGCTCAATCCTGAACAGATCATCTGTACGCTTGATAAAGCAATTCCGTTCCGCGCTGAAATCGAGGTCGTTTCCGGCAAGGGATATCTTCCTGCCGAAAAGAACACTGCTCCGAGGTCTATTGGAACCATTCCGGTCGACTGTCTGTTCAGTCCTGTGACCCGTGTCAATTACCAGGTCGGTGCTGCACGCGTCGGGGAAGAGACCGAAATGGATGGACTGGAACTGGAGATCTGGACCGATGGTCGTATTTCTCCCCGCAATGCCCTCGAGGAAGCTGCCAGGATCCTGCGTGATCATCTGCAGCCGTTCCTTGGAACCCAGGTCGTGGAACAGGATGTCGTTCTCAGTGACGAAGAGCTGAAACTTTTCAAACTTCTCTCTCAGAGTGTCGAAGTCCTCGATCTCTCTGTCAGAGCGATGAACTGTCTCAACAGTGCCAATATCAAGTTGGTCAGCGAGCTTTGCACCAAAACCGAAAGCAGGATGCTCAAGTATCGTAATTTCGGTAAAAAATCGCTGGATGAAATCAAAGAAAAAATCGAAAAAATCGGTTTGGAACTGGGTATGAATCTCAGTGACCGTCTGATGGCTGCTCTCGATGCAGAGTCTGCCAGAGTCAGAGCCGAAGGTGAGGAGACCAAGTAATCATGCGTCATCGTGTAGATACTTTTAAAATCGGTCGTTCCGGTGCTCATCGCAGAGCTATGCTTGCCAATATGGTCAGCAGTCTTTTCGAGCATGGCAGGATCGAGACCACTATTGTCAAAGCCAAAGCTGCGGCAAGTTTTGCAGAGCGTCTGATCACGCTCGGTAAGAAGGGTGATATCCACCACCGCCGTCTTGCTTTTTCCCGTCTTCGCAACAAAGAAGCGGTGAAGACTCTCTTTGACGAAATCGCTCCCGGATATGCTGATCGTCAGGGCGGTTATACCCGTATTTTCAAGCTGGGTAAACGTCGCGGCGATGCTGCTGAAACCTGCATCCTGATGTTGGTTGAAGCCGGTCCGGTTGCGGCAAAAGCTGAGGAAGCAAAAGCTGAGTAAGCTTTGACTTCAGATTTGTTATAAAAAGCAGAATAAGCTGTAAAAAGTTTATTCTGCTTTTTTTAAAGTCATGAACTGCTGTCGGTCATGCGGCGTTCTGTGCTTGGAGATTGTTTCCGGCTTTGATGCCAGCAGCAGAATGGGGGGCTTGAGTACGAACTTGAGTTTCTCCGGTCTGGCGGTATGTGCAGAAAAATCCGCATTCCGGTGCTGTTTCTGAAATCGATTTGTTGCTGAATGTCAATAACCGGCAGTGGTGAATACGTTCATGGAACGTTGAGATGATGACACGAGCAGCTTGGACGATCTCCTGACGGCATGAAGTGTGACTTCTGCCGGCTGCTTTTGAGGATATTTTTTCATTTTTTTGTGTGTGTTTTACCGGTTATGTTATTTTTATATGTTGCTTTTGTTGTGAAATGCAAGTATATTTTTCCGGATAATTTCAAAAAATACTTTTTCAGTCTGACACAAGGAATATATTGACATGAGTGAAAAGAAATCCAATGGTGGCGACTTCCGTTATGCAGTCGGAGAGAGCAAAGTACCCTGGCATGCGGTCGGGGAGTTTTACGACGGCAAAGATGCTGTGGAAATGGTCAAGTTTCTGCTGCCCGATAATGGTGATCCTGCCTATGCCGGAAAGGTGGCTCAACTTGAAGATGCAGTGAAGCAGTTGAGTTCGGCAAGCGGCAGGGCAACCAAACTTACCCTCGGAAAAATGGTCGCAGAAGCAGAAGGGATGTCCAGAAAATATTTCAACTCAAAGTATGCCTGTTTTCTTGACAACTGGACCGGCGGTATGGAAATTGCATACAAACTTGCCGGGATCGGTCCCGGTGATGAGATCATCATGCCTGCTGTGACTTTTATCGCAACCATGGCGTATCCGTTGAGTGTCGGTGCAAAAATCGTTTTTGCTGATATCGATCCGGAAACGATCAATCTTGATCCGGCTGATGTTGAACGCAAGATAACTCCGCGTACCCGCATGATCGTACCGGTCCATCTCGGCGGATATCCGGTGGATATGGATCCCATCATGGCTCTGGCAGAAAAGTATGATCTGATCGTAATGGAAGATGCCGCACACGGTATGGGCGGTGCGTATAAAGGCAGAAAACTCGGTTCGATCGGTCACTTCGGCGGATTTTCTCTGCACGAAGTCAAAAATATCAATTCTCTGGGGGAGGGCGGTATCCTGCTTTCCAATGAGGATTGGGCAGGTCCGCAGTTCCCGGGCGCAAGATTTCTCGGTTTGGATTTTACCCGTAAGATAAAAGACTGGCTCTATGATATTTCTCCGCTGACCGACCGTTTCGGCAAGCCGCAGGTCGCGCTCAATCACTCTGCGACTGAGATCCAGGCTCTCGGATTGATACTGCAGATGCAGCGGCTGGATGAGATCATTGCCATCCGCCGCAAGGCTGCCGAATACATGAACAGCGTATTGTCGGATGAAGAGGGTATTCTGGTTGAAAAAGCCGATACCGCTGAAACTTACGGAACCCATCATCTTTATCTGTTGCGCATCGATCCTGCGGTAACCGGCGGAAATATCCAGGTGCTTTCAGGAAAACTTGCAGAAAAAGGCTTGACCAATATTACTCATTTCGGACCTATGTACCGCTTCAAAATCATGAAAGATCTTGGATACGATGAGGAGGCGATAGCTGCCACCTGTCCGAATACGGAAAAGATGTTCTACTCGTCTTATACTCATCTGCCGCTGTATCCGCTGACGCAGGAGCAGCTTGAATATCAGGCTCATGCCGTGGTCGAAGCGGTCAGGGAAATGAAGCAGGGGAAATAACGATTGAAAACCTGCGCATCTGCGGCAGGCTTCTGCTTTTTTGCCGATGCGCCGGGATTTTTTTATACCGTTTGGTGTTTTCTCTGTAAAGGCGGAGTGATTTTACCGGAGCTTTTACTGATTTATGCCGGCAGATATTCTCTGCCGCAGAAAATTGTTTTGAGGATATTCAGTTTTCCGTTTTCAAATCTGGAAATGACAAAACTTGCTTCTGCTCCGACAGTTATATCAGGCAGGGTTATCCCGCAGATCTCTGCCGGAATGATGCTGCACATTTTCCATGCTGTTTTGAAATCCACGATGGAATTATTGACCAGATATTCCACGCTGCGGTCATTCTGAAAATATGCTCCGGCAAGAATATCCTGTCCGATAACGTGGATGAAACCGTTATCTTCGATTTTTGCACTGACACCGCCGTTCCGGCAGTATTCACCGGGAGGACATCCGGCAAAGGCACTGGCGTCGGACACCATGAAACATTTACTGCATCCTTTGGCTGCAATGGCGGTTTTTACGACTTCCGGCGGCAGGTGGAAGCCATCGCCGATGAGTCCGAGGGCAAGCCTTTCTTCTGAAAGAAATCCCCAGAAAGGATTTTTGAAGCGATGTATTTCCGGAGCAGCTCCGTTTGCGAAATGGGGCACTATTTCAGCACCGGCTTTGACCGCTGCTTTGATAGTATCTGTATCCGGTGCGCAATGACCGATCGCGACTTTTATTCCGTCGGAAACTGCGTTTTTGATAAAATCCAGGCCCCCCGGTTCTTCCGGTGCGACGTTCACAACTTTGATGCGGTTTCCGCTTAAAGCATTCAAGCGGGCAATAAAACTGTAATCAGGTTGGCGGATGAAGGCGGGATCGTGAGCTCCCCGCCAGCCTTTTTGAGGAGATATGAACACTCCTTCATGAAAGATACCGGCGTAAAAACGGTTTAATGTTTCATTGTTATCAAGCACCTTGCCTATGGCTGATGCGGATTTTTCAAGAGTTTCGCCGGATGCTGTCGGAAGTGTGGCCAATACTCTGCCTGTACCATGGGACAGCATGTACTCTGCAATCTTTTGCAGGTCGCCGGGGGCGTTGTTTTCATCAAGGCTGTTGAAAGATATTCCCAGAGAACCATTATGTTGTGCATCGACCAGTACAGGAAGCAGATCCGGCAGATCTTCGTTGTACTTTATTTCACAGACAGAACTTATTGCATTGTTTTTTACACCGACTCTGACGGATTTTCCGTCAATGGTTATTCCTTCGTAAAACACGGTATCCATTTTTTTCAGTTTTGCAAGTGCTTGGTTAACATGATTGTTACTGTTTGTTTCTATATATACTGTACCGCCTGATGGTATTTTATTCAAGCCGTATTTGAAAATATTTGTAAAAAAAACACGCTTATGCTATATTATACATTATGATAGAATTTAAAAAAGACCGTATTTATGAGCAGCTCAAGCGGGATATTCTCAATCATACATTGTTTCCCGGGATGAGACTGCCTAATGAAAAGCAGCTTGCAGAACGTATGCAGGTCGGGCAGGTTACTCTGCGCAGTGCGCTTGCCCGACTTGAGGCGGAAAAACTTGTTGAGAGAGTTCGCGGACGAGGTACTTTCGTAAGTGATGCATCGCGCCGCCGTACTTTTCTGCTGCTCCAGCCGGACGGAGCTGATACTACTGCCAGCAGCAGCCGTTATATTGCGGAGGGACTTGCCTCCGCAGCAGAAAAAAAATCTGTGGTTATTGAACGGTGTCCTGCCGGGTTGTTTATGAGTTTTTCCGCAGAAGAATGCCGCTGGATGATTTTTCGCAACCGGATCTCTGGGATCGTACTGGACAGCGGTCACTCAAGAGTCGATCCGCTGATGATCGAGCGGATAAAGAGTTTCAATCTGCCGGTGGTGATACCGCATGGTCTGCCGCATGATGCTGAACGCAGCGGTTTTCTGGTTTTGCGTACCAATGAACGGGAGGCTTTTGCCGATGGTTTGCGTATGCTGCGGGATTTCGGACACCGGCGGATCGCATTTTTGAGAATCAAGCTTCCCGGGGAGGATGTAGCGGATATCCGTGGTTTTTCCGACAGGGAGTTGTCTGACTTTTATCGTGAAATTTCTCTGGAACCGGATGATGAACTCCTGGTTACTGCCGGATGTGCCGCAAATGAGATAGCTGAAACCGTGAAGAACTGGATGAACAGCAGTGAGCCGCCGACAGCGATAATGTGTCACAGTGATAATATTGCCATGCGCGTCTGCCTTGTTCTGAAGCAGCTTGGTATAAAGATACCTGGACAGCTTTCTGTCATGGGATACTGCAATTATCCCGGCGCACAACTGATGCTTCCGGCTTTGTCGACCATCGATGTCCATTTTCATGAGTGCGGCGAGCTGGCGTTGCAGCAGTTGCTGTGTGCGGATAAATGGTTCCGGCCGGGAGTTACTCCCGGAGAGATATTCACTCCTCATACGATAATCAACCGCGAAAGCGTGGCTGTGTTGAAAAATCCCCGTTGAATGTTTTGATTTTTGGCATGAAATCAGACTTGACAAAGATACCTTTATGTTGTATAGTATGATAGAAACAGATAGAAACAAGCAGCACTGTCAAGCAGTTGCATAAGTTGTTGTCGGCTGTTTCCAACAATATAAAGGAGGTTTTGTCAATGTCAAGAATAGGTCTTGTCGGAGCCAGCACCCGTGTTGGAAGTTTCCTGCGGGTATTGCGGGGGAAATTTGCAGAAAAACACACTGTTACCGGAATTTTTGATTGCGATCCCGGTAAAATGAAAGGTTTCTGTGAGGTTCATAAACTTGATGTTCCCTGTTTTACCGATTTTGATGAATTTTGTCAGCAGGCTGCTCCTGATATGGTGATCATCACTACGGTTGATGCCACCCATGCGGAATATCTTGTAAAGTGTCTTGACCGTAAAATCGCCAGCATTGTGGAAAAACCGCTTTGTATTTCTCATGAGCAGTGCCGTGAGATCCTTGATGCTGTCAGGCGTAATCCGGAAGTGTTTGCCGCGACCAGTCACAATGCCAGATATAATCCGGCTTTTCTTGAAATGAAAAAACTGGTGAGAAGCGGCGCAATAGGCAGGATCATGCGGGTTGAATATACTGATCTGCTTGACCGTCAGCATGGAACCAGTTACTTCCGCCGGTGGAATTCCCGCCGTAAATGCTCAAATGGACTTGAACTTCATAAAAGTTGTCATCATTTTGACTGCCTTAACAACCTGCTGGATTCTTATGCTGTTGATGTTTCTGCAGACGGTACTCTGACTGCTTACGGTGCAGATGCGCCGCACAGTTTTCAGGGAGTCCACTGTCATGATTGTCTGCATAAGGATGAATGCAAATATTTTTTTGCTTACGATGAAAAAATGTTCCAGTCTGATATGTATACTCCGGATATGTGCATTTTTTCTCCTGAAATTGATATCGAGGATAATTTTGCGGCGGTTATCCGTTTTGCCAACGGCGTATTGGGTACTTATTCTCTTTGTGCTCATACCCAGTATGAGGGGGTGGTCCTCAACGTTGAAGGAGAGACCGGACGCCTGGAAATGCGTTCCGGATACATCAGGAAATCAGGGGAAAAATCCAGTGTTCACGGTGATGAGCTGATAATGGATAAATCCTTGCGGCTTTTCCGTTTCCGTTCAGGTGAGGCTGAAGATATCGAGATCCCTGAGGTTGCAGGGGGGCACGGCGGAGCAGATGATACGCTTTTCGGTCAACTTTTTGCCAATGACCGTCCGGATGATCTGCCGACTATCTACGACGGATTACAGGCTGTTCTTACCGGATGCGCTGTTGTAGACAGTATCAAAAGTGGTAAACGTGTTTCTGTTCAGCCGGATTGGCTGAAGCTGGAGATGTGATTTTTTTATTCCTGTAAGTTCAATCAAAACCACCGGCTTAGCCGGTGG
>JAZSGR010000206.1:0-20550 GCA_045532825.1 Victivallaceae bacterium
CAATCTCGAGCCTTGCGCCTGTGTCGGTTTGGTCGTGTACAAAGGTACACTCCCGCACCGTACTCGGCTCAAAACTCGACATTGCTCCACGCTGCATCCACCGATCGCAGACAGAACCGTTTCTTGAGCTTGAAAAAAACATGCTGTGTGATATATTTTAATTGAGAAAAATATATCTGAATAAGGATAAAATATAAATTTTTCACAAAATTTCGGACATTATCCATTTTTCCGCCTTCGCTTAAAACTTCGGCGCGACAAGCACCTGTTGCCGCCATTACTCTTTTGCGTCCGGACGGTTTGAGAGATATATCTGCAAAAAGGTTATGATCCCCAGCATCAGACATGCCTGAATGACCAGTATCGCTGCTGTTAGAAAGTTTCCCCAGAGTACCGGCAGGATACCTATGCCGATGGTGAGAGCCAGCAGATGCACCAGCATCACCGCCTGTTTGCGCGAAAATCCCATTCTGACGAAACGGTGGGAAATGTGATTATGGTCACCGATCCAGAACGGTTTTTTGTTCAGGGTTCTGATGATGACCACCATTGCCGTGTCGAACAGCGGCAGGGCAAGGATGAACAGCGGCATGAGTACCGGAAAACGCGAAAGCGAATAACTGTTGTCAAAGAATGTGACCTGTGCTGATACTGTTGCCGCAAGATAACCGAGAAAATGACTTCCGGAGTCTCCCATGAAAATCGAGGCAGGATTGGCATTGTAGAACCAGAAACCGCAGCATACTGCACAATTGAGAATAGCGAATGATGCCATGAAATACTGGCATTGGATCGCAGCCGCCACAGAAAACATTCCCATTGCAATGGCAATAGTTCCGACGGCAAGTCCATCCATGTTGTCGAAAAAGTTTATGGAATTCATCAGCAGCATGTACCAGAACACGCTTATGGCGATCTCAAGCGGTATGCAGTTGATGAACATATTGATCCTGATACCGCCGCCGAGAACGGCGAGCAGGGCAATGAGAAACTGACCGGCAAATTTTACCTGGGCAGACATCGGGAATTTATCATCGATAAGTCCGAGAACGATCGCTGCAACAGCTCCGGCGATGATGATATACAGTTCCCGGGAAATGCAGCGCAATCCCGGCAGATGAGTTTCAGTAACATCGGAGAACGCAGGGATCAGGTTGAATTTTACCGCAAATATTCCGGCAAGAAGACATATAAGCCATGCAGAAGCCATAGCCAGTCCGCCGAGAAGCGGAGTGGATCTTTTGTGTCCTTTGTGGTTATCCGCAGGTACATCCATGAAACCGGTCTTTGCTGCGATAAAGCGGCAGACCGGAGTCATAAGCAAAGATGCTGAAAGACCGGATATAAAAATGACAATATAAATTATCAGCCATGAATTACAGTTCATATTTTCTCTCATTAGGTTGATGCGGTGCGGCGTACGTACTCAAGAAGCAGCACTGTTGCCGCCTGTGCCGCATTGAGGGATTCATAATCTCCGGGCATCGGGATTATCACATTTTTTGAACCTGCGGGGTGACAGGTCACGCCGTTGGCTTCACTGCCGATGACGATCACGCTTTTATCAAACAGTTCCGGCATGGTGAAACAGCTTTCTCCGTCGTGGGGATCTGCTATGCACACTTTGCTGAAACCGCAGGCTGCGGCGTTATCGACCAGTTCCTGAAGATTTTCAAAACGGCGCAGTTTCAGGGAAAACTGTGCACCGAGTCCGGATCTTATCGCTTTGTCGCACCAGGGATCTACCGATCCTTTGGTGTACCAGAGTTCGGCTCCGCCGATCGCTCTGAAGGTTCTTGCAATGGTACCGAAATTACCGGGATCGTTCAACTGATCCAGGGCAAGGATAAAGGGACCGGCAACACTGCCTGCGGCAAACGCAGGTGTGTCTGCTGCCGCCACCACGCCCTGTGAGTTTACGGTTTCAGTTATTCCCGACAGAATATCCTCTCCGATCCGGCGGGATTTGTCAGGAATGAACTGCAGGGCATCAAATCCCCGTCTGGTACCGGCGATAAATTTTACAGAACCGGGAGCTTTGTCGAGAAGCTCACGGACTGCTCTTATGCCTTCGCAACGGCAACAGCCGGAGTGCTTGCGTCCGCCTCTGGTCGAGAGTGAACGCAAGAGTGCAAGCTCTTTTTTTGAGATCTCCGGCAAGTCGTCGAACTGCATGGCTTACTTGGCTTTCACCGCTTTTTTGACCTGAACTGCTTTGGGGCCCGGAGATTTTTTGCTGTATTCTCCGTTGTCGATGGCGATCATGGTCTGTTTTGCGTTTTCGGTCCAGTAACCGGTGCCGGCATTGGCGGAACCCATCATGGCAGTACGTCCGAGTATGGATTTTGCTTGCTGGAGATCACCGTTTTTGACCAGCAGTCTTCCTGCACAGTATCCTGCTTCGGCGCGCTGGGAGGCGGGATAGCGCAGATCACTTTCAACGGCGGAGAAGCGTTTTACCGCTTCTTTTGTGCTGCCTGAAAGTTCAGCTGCGTATCCGGCAGCAAGTGCGGCACGGGCGGCAAGGTCGGGAGTGTCAGCTGCTTCTTTTACCACCTGATCGAACTGGGCAGATGCTTCAGCATGTTTCCCGGAATCGTTCAGCATTTTTGCCAGACGGAAGCGGGCAACTGCGGAACCGGCATGATCCGGATACTTTTTGAGCGCAGCTGTCAGTTCTTCGACAGTCGAAGCATCGGCCAGCATGAAAGCTGCTTTTTTGTCTGCAGCATTGCGTGAGGTTATCACTCCGAACACCACCGCAGCGGCGACCGCAATGATCAGAGCGACGCCCATGGCTGGTTTCCAGTATGTTGAAAACCACATTTCAAAACGCTCGGTGTCGGAAAAGAGAGCCTGTCCTATCTGGGAATCGATCTGCTTTTGTTTTTTGTCTTTTTCAGCCATTTTTCAATATCCTGTTTTGATTAGTGATGGGAGAAGATACGTTCCGGTGCGTGGATGAGTGCCACACCCAGTTCATTCGCACGTTTGATCACATCGGCATCGCGCAGACTGCCGGCGGGAGCGATGATCGCTTTGATACCGGCGGCGGCGGCAACTTCAACACCGTCTTCGAAGGGGAAGAATCCGTCGCTGGACATCACTGAACCCTCAAGTTCTTCGGTTCCGGAATATTTCTGCTTGAATTTGGCGACAGCCTGCTCAATGGCACCAACGCGGTCCTGTTCTCCGGTTCCGACTGAAAGGGTCTGACCGTTCTTCACGATCACCACACCGTTGGAGCGGACAGACAAATTGACGTGCCAGGAGAAAAGCAGATCGATCTTCTGCTGTTCAGTGGGGGCGATTTCGGATTTGACTGCTCCGCAGCGGGAGTTTTCACCGCTTGCAGTCATAAGATCATCCACTGTGCGGAGACTGGTGGTAAGCGGAGCCGCAACGATCAGTGAACCGTCTGCAAGTACCTTGAAGGTATTGTATTCCGGACCTGCTTCGCCGGTGTAGCGCGGCAGTTTGGAAATATCGCCGCATTTGAGGATGCGGATCTGTTTGTTCAGTTTGTAGGTCTCTCCGTCATTAAACACGGCGACCGCTTCAGGAGTGAAATCGGGTGCGACAACACATTCGACAAACGTAGCCATGATCTCTTTGGCAGTCTCTTCATCGACTTTGACGTTGAAAGAGATTACGCTTCCGAATGCGGCGCGGGGATCTGCATCACGTGCCTTGATGTAAACCTGTTTGAGTGTTTCATTGCCGACTGCGACCGCTGCACCGGAGGGATTGACGTGTTTCATCACCGCACATGCCGGACGGTCACAGAATTTGACGATGTTGAGTGCACCTGAAATATCTTCAAGGTTGGTCTGGGAAAGACCGCTTTTGCCGTTTTTGATGATTTCGATACCGCCGATGACACCGGGAACTCCGGCAGGACGGTAGTACGCCGCTCCCTGATGCGGATTGGTTCCGTAACGCAGATCATCGATCTTTTCATAGCGGACCCCGCCGATTTCAAATTCTGACGGAAAATCTCCGACGTTTTTTTCAAGATAACTTGAACGAGAAAGTGTCTTACCCATGATGTTTACCCCTTTTTTTGATGATTTTCCGGAACTTTTTTCTTCCGGAATTTCACCATGTTTGTTTTTTGACAAAAAAAGTCTTGTTTAAAATATAACACGATTTGAACTTTAGAGCAAATGGAAGTATCTTTAATAAATGAGAAAAACAGGAAAAATATGATGATTTACGGAAAAAACAGTAAAAATCGCGGATTTTTCATCACTTTTGAAGGTCCGGAAGGTGCCGGAAAAAGCACCCAGGTCGCCATGCTGCTGGAATATTTCAAAAAAAACGGTATTCCGGCGGTCACCACCCGCGAACCCGGAGGAACTGCTCTGGCGGAAAAAATACGTGAGGTCGTAAAGGGACACAGCGGCAGTGAAAAGCTCCATCCGGAGACTGAACTCCTGCTTATGGAAGCTGCAAGATCGCAGCATGTACGGGAGTTTATCCTTCCGCAGCTTGAAAAAGGCATCACAGTTATCTGCGACCGTTTTTCCGATTCCAGTCTCGCCTATCAGGGCGGAGCAAGGGGGATCGGGGAAAGCAGCATCAAATGGCTGAACAGTTTTGCTTCAGCGGAACTTGCTCCGGATCTTACTTTTCTGCTTGATCTTACTCCGGAATCTGGTTTTGCAAGAACCCGCAAACGTGCGGAAACTGCCGGATGTTTTGACCGGTTTGAAGCTGAAAAGATCGATTTCCACCACAGTGTGCGTCAAAGTTTCCTGGCTCTTGCCGCGGCAGAACCGGAACGGATCATGGTTATTGATGCCGACCGCTGTGCTGAAACAGTTCATGCAGATATCGTCAGGGTGACAGATGAGTTTGTACAGTCAATACAGTGAACGTTATCCGGAACTGGTCAAGTGTCTCGGAAATGCCAGAAAACACGGCAGATTTGCCCATGCTTTTCTGGTGTGTTCTCCTGATCCTGATATCCGCAGAGAGTTTTCCATCGTTCTTGCGCAGATAGCCGGGTGTCCGGAATCGCAGAAAACGGGGGTGCCGGATTGTGTGTGTCCGTACTGTCTTAAAATGGCTGATCAGAGTTACTCCGAGCTTCACACCCTGTCGCCGATGGGCAAGATGTTCCAGATCAAAGTCGGTGAACGGGTAAATCCGGAACCCAACACTCTGCGTCACTTTATTGCCGCATTCCACCTTACCAGCACCTCCGTATTTTCCCGCAAGATCGGAATGATCTTCGAGGCGGACAGGATGAATGATGAAGCTCAGAATGCCCTGTTGAAAACATTGGAGGAACCGCCTCCGGAAACCACATTGATACTTTCGACCGGCAATCCGTCTTCGCTGCTGCCGACTACGATCTCGCGCTGTCAGCTTATTCCGCTGCCCGGTAATATCTGCGAGTACAGGTTTGCCGGAGCTGAAGAGCTTTTTGCCGCCATGGAGAAACTGTGTTTCGGCAAACGCGGACTGGTTCCGGCTGAAAATGCCGCCAAGATCATGATCCGTACTGCCAACGGACTTGCCGAGGCTGCAAAAAATAAAACGGCTGAACAGTTTGCTGAACAGATCGCCGCAGCATCGATGGTGGAGGATCCGGCATATCATAAACGTCTGGAAGAACGTATCAATGATGCCGCAAGCGGACAGTATATGCAGGAACGCCGTTTTTTCCTTTCGGCAATATTCACATTCTGCCAGCAGGTCTATCTGCTCTCTCAGGGAATAGAGTTTTCACAACTGCCGAATCCTGAAGTTTTCATCTCCGGAGCTCCGGGGAATGTTTCTCCGGAATACGGTGCAAAAGTTCTCAAAGAGGCAGAGGACCTTGCCTCCACACTGCGATTCAATGTTCCGGAGGAACTTGCCCTGCGTACCTTTGCGGTAAATCTCGCCGTCTGAACTTTGTAAGTTGATTTCAAAGCTCCTCAAAAGCAGATGGTGCATCTGTTCGGATTTGCCTGATCCGTGGCTGTCATCATTGTCAACAGCAAGCTGCAAGGCAGCCGGAGCAAATCATCTTCAGCAGCTTTTTGCTGTTTTTCCGTTGAGTTTCCGGGTTATGACAAAACTCTGCGGAGCTATCTGCAGTGTTTCCTGATCGCTGAAGTTTGCGTAAACCTCTGTTCCGTCCGAAAACACAGTGTGTTCCACTGCTTCTGCACAGAATTCATGAGAAATCATCTCCGCAGTACAGGTTCCGCGCATTTTGCGTGATATTTCCAGCGAATCGCTGCTGAAATCCCACGGGAGCATGCCGTATAAAGCCACCCGGTTTATATATTCCCTGCCGTAAACGCCGGAAACTCCCTGACCGCAGAATGTGTAAATGGAATCATGATAGACCAGTTGGAAAAACGGGATCGGTTTCATATTGGGATCACTGCCGGCTTTTATCGGCGGATAAGCTCCGAGATCGATATCCTGAACGGCAAATTCATGAGGTGCCCCTTCGGTCGCAATCGCACCGATGTGTTTTTTTGCAATGCGGAAAGTTTCAAGTCTCCATTCTGCATCATCGCTTCTTGAACCGGGATGATCCGGATGATAACAGTTTTTCAGTTCAACGCATCCCTGAACATCAAGGTATATCGCCCCTCTGCCGCACATTTGCGCTATATGCGGCAGATCCCGTTCGGCATATTTCAAAGTACACTTTCCGCATTCAAGATAACATCTGCCTCCGCGCCAGATACCGCCCATGATCCTGCCGCCGTTGCGGTCGGTCATGATCTCGTCAAAAGTGAATTCATCTGAATTCGGATAAACATCCCGGTAGTTGTCATGCACGCTGAAAATGTATCCGTCAGAAAGAGCTCTGCCGTATGCGGCGGCATTTTTGAAGTCATCTTCCGTGCCGCGTTCCGGATTTACCGGGAAACGGGTGGGATAACCGCTGTCAAAGCCTTTGTTGTTCCATCCTGTGTTCAGGATGCATACCCGGTCGAAACCGGCATGATTTGCGGTGTCGAAAATTTCTTTCGCACTCCAGTTGCCCGGTTTGCCTTCGGCTTCACCGGCTTCCAGGCTGCGGACATAAAGAGAGTAGTCTTTTTTTACTCCGTCAGGAACTTTTGCAGGATAAGTATTGTGTTTCCAGATGACTGAACCGGCAAGTTTTTCAACCTCCGGGGAACATGCGATTTTTTCTTTCAGTGAACGGAAACGGTTTTCTTTCTGAACAGCATTGCGATGCCATTTCGCAAGATGAACATAATTGCTTCCGGCGGGAAAGAATTTCATCCGGCAGGTGCGGTTGTATTCATTTTTATCTTTATTGAATTCAAATACCATATTTCCGCAACCGGTTTTTCCATCACTGAGAAGTTCGAGTTTGTAGTCGTATATATCTGATGTGCGGATGCCAATACCTCCGTTTGAGGTGAAAAATCCCGCGACCGGCAGAATAGTTCTGTGATTGATGTGCAGAAACACTTCCGATGGATACCGGTGGAGCGAACCGAGGCTGTGGAAAGCTCCGGCGAGTTCCCCCGGTTTTTGAGGATCCCATTTGAGAATATTGCGTGGAAACACGATTTCGACCGGTTCATCATCCATGTTCTGCGGAGTACAGACGGTAAACAGTACCTCATCTTCCTCCAATCTTATTTCAAATGAGAATTTTATATCCGGAGACGGATCAGGTTTGATATACCCGTGTGCGGGAAAGCGGGCATACCATATCAGGTCTTTGATGTCGATTTTTATAACATCATTTTCCCGGAAAATCCGGACTTTTGCATAATCAAGCAGATTAAGTACGATACTGCCGCCGTACACAACGCTGAGATAATCGGTGTATTCGACACAGCCGTATTCGCTTTTTATCCGCAAAACAGAACCGTCAGTGGCAATTTGCAGAGCCAGATATTTGTTTTCTATTCCGATAAACTGCATTTTTATTTTTCCATCTTTTTTGCAGCCGGATAAACGTTGCCCGGATACTGTGCACTGCCGGAGAAAAGCCGGTTCGGGTCGATGCTTCCGCCGTTGACAGAAATGTTTTTCAAGGCAAAAAATCCCGGGGCGTAACTGTTGTTGATACTGTTGAACTGCAGATAATCGCAACCGGTCAGCTGCAGGGGAGGCCGGTTACCTTTGAACGGCTTGGAATTGTACTCGCGGGAAACTGTTTTGCCGTTTACCGTCATGGATAACGACAAAACGCCATCCTTTGCCTGCCAGTTGAATTTACAGCTGTTCCATCTGCCGTTTTTGATCTGAGTCATGACAGCGTGTCTTTTGTACTTCCGGTCGTAGATTTCAAAAAACAGATCGTTTCCGAAAAGGTAAGCGTGTACTGAATTGTTGTTGCTGATCGCGGGATTGTGTATGATGCTTTTGCCAGCCTGAAAGAGATACTGCGTGTTTAATTTATGCCGCAATGGCAGGAAATCCATACATATTTCTCCTTTCTGCAGGTCCATTTTGCAGGGCAGATAGGACGATATTTCAATATCATTACCGGAGTTTATGAATTTTTTGAGCATTTCAGCTTTTATGCTGCCAAGCGGGAATATGAAACTTTGTTTGGATTTTTTGCCGTCAAGAATATATTCCACCGTTAATTTCAGCAACATATTGCGGTAAATACTTCCGGTGGTGACCGCACGCTGTTCTGCCGTATACAATGCAGTAATATATGGGGTGTCTGCCACATCGGTCTTTCCGGCAAGCTTGCCGTTTTCATTGAAAAGTTCCGCCGATATTTTTACCTGGAAAAGGGGACGTTTGCTTTCAAGTACGGTTGAAAATGTTACATTGGTTCCGGTTCCGGAGGCGGTGAGCACCTCTTGTATCTCAGGAGCTTTTGCCAGGTATACCGACAGTTCCGGATCAACGGTTTGTTTCCATTTCAGTTCATAGATCTTTCTGTGATGAGCCTGATCGAAAAACGGTCCGCCGCTGACAAATGATATGGAATAAAACTGACCGTCATGCTCGTCTTTTTCAGGTTTGCGTTCGTAGGAGGCAAGGAGTTTGTCAGGCACTGAACCAAGTTCAGCAATAGGAATTGCAAGCTCGAACTGCCACTGCTCATCAGATACTGCTGTTTTACAGACTGCGGCAGTTTTCATCTGCCTGATGCCGCCGATCCTGCCGGAGGATGAAGCTCCTTTATTGGCGATGAGTGTGCCGCCGGGAAAGATCATATACTGCAGGGTTTTTCCGCCTGATGCAGGGAAAAACATCTGGAACGATTCTCCGCCGAAGGTCTTAACCTCCTTGTAATTTTTCAGACCTTTTCTTTTGATGATGCCTGAAACATAAAAGAATTTACCGTCGCGGCAGAAACGTGCAGAAATGGGGAAATCAGCAAGTTGAAGAACCCCGTAGCGCAGGAAATGTTCAGCTGGAACAGCATTTTTCCAACCGGTGTCATTGAGTTCGCCGTCGATTTTTACAGTATTATTTTTGACCATACTTACATATACCGGCTTTTTGAGGTGGTTTTTCATCCATCCGGGGACATTGCCGGCGGCAAATAAATTACTTTTTTCGCGGTCAAGGCGCATGATTTCTTCTGCCGCTTTTTTGACATCCGGAGAAACTGCTTTTTTGAATATATCGGTTATTCTGCCGACTTTATCCGGTTTGAACAGAACTTCTTTTTCAGAAATGCTATTGTTGAGTTTGTCAAACTCTTTTTTGTATATGTCAAGCTTATTGAGAGTTGATTTGGCAATATCAGATGCTTCTTTGAGTTTTCCCTGCCTGATCGCTTTCATCATCATGAGTTTGCCGATCCTGGCAGCTGCATGTATCCTGGCACCGTAAAAAATCAGATGATACTGATTGAAGGATTCAGGACCGGGAGACGCGACCGCCAGCTTATGGAATCCGCCGCATGAATCAAGTTTTTTGCGGGCGGCATCAAAAGCCTTCACTGCTTTTTCCAGATCTTTCCAGGCTTTTCCGTAAGCCGTCAGAGGATCTTTTATTCCTCTTGCCCGTTCGATCTCCTCTGGTTTCAGCAGATATTGTAAACTCAACCCTGAATCAAAGGCTTTGGCAGCCAGCGGTCCGATCTCCGGTCCCCATGCTGCGACGCAGGTATATTCAGCCATAAACGGAAGGCGTCCGGGATCATGTTTGATCTGGTACATGTATTCTGAATAAAATGGCGCGTAAACGTTCCACATATATTCTGCTGTAATGGGCAGGAGCGGTTCGTAACAGTTTGCCCCGTGAGCACGGAATACATGTCCGGAGTACGGAGGCGCAAAGGTCGCCATGGTTGCCAGATATGGCGAGAGCAGCGGATGGTCATCCTGCTGGAAGCGGAATACATTGGATTCAAAGTAAACTTTTTTCTGACGTTTGCTGAATATTTTTGCATATTCCCTGACTGCCGGAGTAATATCTTCACGGTATTCCACTGCAATTTCAGGAGACAGGCGGGAATCCAGCTCTTTTGCCCAATCGATTATCCGCTTGAGGTACTTTTCTGTTTCAGGAGAATTCTTATCAAGATAGAGCTGCGATGCTACTCCATCTCTGGTGAACGATTTCGGAAAATAAGGATAAGGAATGAATGCCAGTTTTATGCCGCTGCCTTTGAATACCTGTTCGTAGATCGCAACAAGATCGGCATCGGCTTTTGCTCTGTCTGTATCAAGCGGATAACGTTTTCGGGATGCTTCATCGCGGGTGCTCCACATTTCCGGATCCGGTATGCTGCCGGAATCGACCGGGTGAAGAGTCAGTTCCCTGATACCGGCATTTTTTGCGTAATTGAGCAGTTTCTTCGCCGCGATGGTCTGGAGTTCAGGATACCCCCAGGAAAAATAAAGATTGTGCCATGGAATAAAGGTAAGGTTTCTGACCTCCGGCAGATCGCCGTTTTGTTTTTTTGTTGCCAGCCGCATTGACATTATCATGCTGGTACGGATGTCCAGCTTTGACAGACGATCATTGAGTTCTCTGATCCTTTTGACGTAGGCAGGCGGCAGATCCGGCGTTTTGCGGAACGGAGAAAAGGCGTCCTGAAACGGCGTATAGGTGTGCTGACCTGATACATTGATCTTATGGTGGAGCAGCTGGTTCATCCAGGGCTTTGCCGAGTTTAAATATCGTTGGGGATAATCACGTTCAAATTCGCGGTAAAATGCCCGTTCACTGAGGTTCGCCTGACGTAACGGGATATCCGGCCAGTCGCGGACTGCCGCTGCATGAAATACCGTTTTATTGTCTTGTTTACCGAAAAGATACCGGCTGGTGACTGCGGCATAAAGCACTCCGCTGCGGTCGGCTCCCCGGAGATATATCCCGTTTTTTACCGGAGACAGAGAGTAACTTTGCGGTTTCCCGTTGATCGGAGCAAATCCGGTATCAATGATGATATTGTATTTTCCCGCTTGAGGTTTTGCTGATATGGGCAGCTTGTTTTCACCAAGTTCACTCAGCCTGGAATTGATGATGCCTGCGGCAAGTGCTGCAAGTTCGTTTCCGGTATCAGCTACCAGTATCATGCTGCCGGTGTGGACCGGAGTGGAAATGAATTCCAGATGCTTGGGGATCGGGGATACCAGGATCTTTCTTTCACGCATCGCACGGTAATTTTTCATCAGCCGTGCCGAAATTTCCCGTGGAGTGTCGGCAAAAACTGCAGCCGCGCACAGTGTCAGGCACAGAAATGACAGTTTTTTGAACCTGTTTTGTGTCATGGAGATACCTTTCTGTAATTATATTTTATGCATGTGATATTTGGGATCTATTTCTCCGGAAACTTATCCAGCATGTTCCACAGCCAGCAGCAGATGGCATCGCCGATCTGATATCCGCCCTCTTTTGCCGGATGCAGCGCGTTCCGGTCAAGCCTGACTTGTTTTTTATTTCTGGCATTGATATTGACCATGCCGGTGATATAGCCGGAAATCGGGTCTATCGCCTGGTGTATCGGAATCAATATCAGCTTGGAGTCTTTTTGCTGTTTGATGAATTCTGCGATTTTACGGTTGTAGTAATGGATGTTTCTTCTGTACTGATATCGGGTCAGACGGGTACGGTAGTTTGCACCGAAACCATCTTGACTGCATCCGCATATTCCCGTGGTGATACCGATGACGGCATCGGGGGCGTGTTTTCTCAATGCGGCAAGAAGCGATGCTGCGTTTTTCCGGACTTTTTCATAATGGGTTTTAATGGTTTCCGGAGTTGCAGAAGATATGTCATTGGTACCGAGCTGGAAAACGATGAAATCCGGAGCCTTGCCCTGATTGATTTTTTTCAGCCATGCCGGAATATCCAGTACTTTTTTTCCGTTGACAATTCTGAGCAGAGGGCTGCGCAGACGGTAAGCTTCTGATTTTGGAAGATTTTTTACTCCGAAAGCAAGCATCTGCTCTCTTTCCGCCCTGTTCTGCAGCGGCGGGAGTTCATCTGCGGTATAAAGCCAGCGGTTCTGAAATTCGCTCCAGGAAAAACCGCCGTATCCGTCATGCAAAACGCTGCCTTTTTTTCCGATTTTGCCGAATGCGGTGTGACTGCCGACCGGAATGTAGTTGATAAATCCATGTTCACGCATAACGTTCAGCATGTGGGCGGGATATCCGCAGTTGGTAATGGAGTCTGCGAGCAGAGCCAGAGTAAACTTGCGTTTTCTGTCGGCAGATGCTTTGGCAACGATGATTTTTGCACGTTTTGACAGGAGCATGCCGTAATCATTGAACAGCCTGATCTCCATGTCAAAGCTCTTTCCGGAATCTTCAGGCTCAGGAGTCCAGAACCAGCGGTCGCTGTACTGGGAGCCGCGGGGACATTTTACTTCTACGGCATAGTTTCGCGGGGTTGCGGAATCTATAATGTTTTCAAAATATATATTGCTTTCGATCCCGGGTGCGGCATAGATCACTTCGGGGAGCATCAGTTTCAGAAACGGCGGAACCGCAGTTTGCGGTGCTTCTGCTTTACATGCGGCTGAAAAAACGACAGTAACAACGGCAAGCAATAAAAATAATTTCTGCATAGTCAGATATTCCTATCTGTAATTTTATTTCCAGTTTCCGGCATAATCTTTTCTTCCCCAGAAAGCATATGTGATAAGAGTTGCTGTGTCAACGTGCGGATTCGCAGGGATCTCATTGATTCTGCGGTATTCTCCATGACCGTCGAGCATGATAAGCGGCATTCCTGCCGAGTGACGGCAGCTGCTCAGCATCTTCGCTTCATAAAAACTGAATACATGATACTGGTCGGCAGGCTTTTCGCCGATCTGTGCCACTTTGCCGGGACTTTTTATCTGATTGCGTTTGTGAAAATAACGGGGAAAATCGGATTGTGATGGTGAACGTTTTCCATAATACTCACCGATGTACAGAGCCAACCCGTAATGACATCCCTGCCAGTTGTGCCATGCAGTTCCCTGTTCTTTGGGACATTTGAAAAGTCCGTTGGGTACGGTGGATTCAGAATCTCCCCAACCTTGAGGCTTTGGCAGGTAATTTTCATAGAGCAGTGTTTGATGCCATGAAATGTAATTTTCTTTTTCTTTTGGCACGAGGTAGTCGTTGAAATCATCGCTGTAATTGGCAGTTGCTTGTGATATCTGACGCATGTTCCCGGAACATTGAGTGGTCGCTGCACGCTCTCTTGCCTGCTGCAATGCCGGCAGAAGCATCGCTGCCAATATCGCAATGATCGCGATCACGACCAGAAGCTCGATAAGGGTGAAATGGGCGGCGGGGAGAGAGGAAAAATTTCTTTTCCCGGGAAAAGAAGTTTTTCCTCTCTCCCCGCACCCCTCTCTCCTTTTCAAGAAAAGCGAAAAAGTTTTTGCTGACGCAAAAACGGCGTTATGTATAAAATAACGGCAGTGTTGTGAAGTGACCACCAGAAGCTCGATCAAGGTGAAATGTTGTTGTTTTCCGGAACTCAGCGCATTGCGTGATGCATGTGAAAACATCATGATTATTCTCCTGTATGTAAAGTTGGTTTGCTGGGAATAAATTACTTTTTCTGTTATAACATACTGCAAATTTTTTATTTCTCAATAGCAAATTGTACAAGAGTGTGTATCAGATTGTACAAAACGCTTGAGCTGTAAATTTTTTTGTTGTTGTGTTGAAAAAATGAAAAAACAGTGTATATTCAGTAATGCAAAATGAATAAAGAGTGTTGTCTTACAATGAATTGGGTGTGTTTCAGCGATGTCGGTTTTTTTTACACCAGCGGAGGGATTCAAGCGGATCACCGGTTTTCCGGTAAATGTGTCAAGATTGTACATTTCACCCCGCAGACGCTTCCCGTATCAGGAACAGGCACTGCTGTTCAATAAATATGAGATCACCATCCGTCTGGACTCTGATAACAGAATATGTCAGGATGTTATAGACGGAGAGGTTATGAATATTCCGTTTCCCAACGTCGTGTTCAAATCTCCCGGAATGAAGATCCAGCTGGGCAGTGAATCTCCGCGTGAAGCTATCGGATTCTGTTACAGCGGTGAACATATAAAGTTGCTGAAACAGTGGAAAATGCTGCCTGATATAAAATTTGCTCCGATAAGGATAACTCCGGCACTTGATGAGCTTTTCAATAAATTGCGCAATTTTTCCATGACCTATCCATCAATGGCGCATCCGGGGGATGTTATTGATGGAATATGTTTCAATATTCTGCATGAGATGACTCTCAACTCTATGCGGCTGACCGGAGTAAAACACACGCCGGAAATGCGGATCAAGGAAGCTGAACTTTATGTCATGCATCATTATGATGAAAACATCAATTTTGATGAGCTGGCATCGCGTTTTGATTTTTCCCATTCCGGATTTTATCAGTACTGGAAAAGCACTCACAATTGTACGCCTCACCATTTTCTCGAAGAATTGAAACTGCGTAATGCTGCCATGATCCTGATCAAGTCGGCATTGCCGGTCTCAAAGGTGGTAAAGGAGGTGGGGTTTTCCGGAAATGCTGCCTTTTACCGCAAATTCAACGCTTATTTCGGAGTAACTCCGAAAGAGTTCCGCAACATGCCGGAACTGTATCGCAAGTTTTTTCCGCTGACATGGATGGACGTTGAAAAATAAAATTTATCTTTCCGTGATTTGATGCTGCGTTGATCGTTTGGTTATGATTTAAAAGAGGACCGGGACGCGTTTTTTATGTTTTCAGCCGGTGGATGGATCTTGGGAGTAGAGGTGATATTCACTGAATGACCGGCGCGGCAAACGGTTCATTTATCAGAAACCGTTCCGGAAAAAACGGTGCCGCTGCCGGATACCGTTTGACAAACAATGCCTATGCACTTATATTAAGCAAGTTTATTTTTTATATTCATCTGCTGTACATCCATATTGTGCAGCAATAACAACAATTTGAGGATATTATGGCTGTACTTTTGACTGGAGGAATGGGGTTCATCGGTTCCCATACCGCGGTGGAACTCATTGAAGCAAAGCGTGAAGTCGTCATCGTTGACGATCTTTCAAACAGCAGTGCCGGGATCGCGGATAAAATTGAAAAGATCACCGGAGTCCGTCCGGCATTCCGCAAGATCGATGTCGCGGATAAACCGGCTCTGGATGCTGTTTTCAAAGAGTTTTCCATTGATGCAGTGATCCACTTTGCCGGATTCAAAGCCGTCGGCGAATCCGTGGCAAAACCCATTGAATATTACCGCAACAATCTTGACAGCACACTTTCACTGCTGGAGGTGATGCGGGACCATAACTGCAAAAAACTGATTTTCAGTTCATCTGCAACGGTTTACGGAGCCAACAGCGAAGCTCCGTTCCAAGAGACCGCTCCCACCGGCAACTGCACCAATCCCTATGGCTGGACCAAATATATGATCGAACAGATCCTTCAGGGAGCGGCGGTAGCAGATCCGGAGCTTTCCATTGTTCTTCTGCGTTACTTCAACCCGATCGGAGCGCATGAAAGCGGACTTATCGGAGAGCGTCCCAATGGTATTCCCAACAATCTGCTGCCCTATCTCACCCAGACTGCCATTGGCATCCGCGAGCATCTGAGTGTGTTCGGCAATGATTATCCCACCCACGACGGTACCGGAGTCCGTGATTACATCCACGTGGTCGATCTTGCCAAAGGACATGTTGCTGCGCTCACCTATGCTGAAAACAACCGCGGAGCGGAGGTGTTCAACCTCGGAACCGGTATCGGATACAGTGTTCTGGATGTCATCAAGGCATTTGAAGAAGCCAACGGTATCAAGATCAATTATGTGATCTCCCCGCGCCGTCCAGGAGACATTGCGACCTGTTATTCAGATCCCGGCAAAGCCAGAGAGCTGCTGCACTGGCAGGCTGAAAAGAATCTGGTCGACATGTGCCGCGATGCATGGCGCTGGCAGCAGAACTGCTGAAGTAAGCATTCCGCACAAAAAAATCCGGACAACGTTGAATTTTTCGGTTGTCCGGATTTTTTGTTATTGTTCCGTTTTTTGTGAAAGTTGTTCAAACTGCGGTGGAGCATCGCGGGCAATCGCGAGCCTTGCGGTCTGTGTCGGCTTGGTCGTGTACACACAAAATTTCGGACATTATCATTTTTTTATGAAAACTGATTGTTGTACCACGATCTGATTACAGCAAAAAAATCTTTTTGACGATTTTAAGAGGCATTATTTTTGCCGGAAAAACAAGTTCCGGCTTACTGATCCTGCTTCTGTTTGCGGAACATTTTCGGAGTATATCCGGTTCTCTCCATTATGATCCTGCATAGATATGCGGAGTTGGCAAAACCGCACTCCATGGCGATCTCTTTAAGCGGCATTACGGTATCTTTCAAAAGTTTCATGGCGAGGTTGATCCTTGCTTCACGCAGATAGTTTCCGGGAGAAAGACCGCCGGTTTTCGCTTTGAAGATCCGGGTGAAAGTTGTCCGGTGGATGCCGAGATCAGAGGCGATGCGTCCGGCAGAAAGAGCCGGATTTGCCAGATTATCCTCAATTTCTTTCAGAAAATATTCGACCGGATCACGTTGCGGATGCGGGTCGGCTTTTCCTGCCAGTGCCAGTATCTCCGCTGCCACCGCAAGTGCATGGCGCCGGGTGTAGCCGGTCGGTTTGAGGATCAAACGTTCCAGCTCCTGAAACAGATTTACCGGACATAATCCGGCATATTTCGGTTCCTGACTGTATCCGTATCCGCGCATGAAGGTTTCGGCGAGCGATCCATCCATGGTGAACCAGCGGTAGTTCCAGATATCGCCGATGGTACGGTGGTGATGTTCATCCTGCGGCAGGTGATAGAAGAAGTCGCCTGCCGTAAGTTGGAACGTTCTGCCGTTGAGCCGGATCTCTCCGCAGCCGTGTTCGCACCAGAATATCTGTACGAACGGCTTGCTTCCGGCTGGAAAATGCTCTTTCCAGTTGCGCTGACTCTGGTTTGCTCCTGCGCTCCGTATGTGCAGAGGCAGGGCAAACTCCGGCAGTTTATCCGGTTCCGGTCTTCCTATTATTCTGATCCTGCCCATTGTTACGCCTGTCGTTTGATTTGTATCAGTATCAAACATAACACCGCCGGCGGTAATTGCAAGATGTATTTTTGAAAATGTTCCAAAAAATATTCCGGTTCCGTATGTTTTCTGACGTTGCTGCACGGGTCAGCTTATGGAGATCTCTGCTTTACCGGCGGGGAAACGGATATCCAGTCCGCCTGCACGGTCACTGCGGAGATATTCTGTTTTGCCGTTGACTGTGACTTTGTAACGGCAGGCAGGCGCAAGCATGATCCTCAATCCGGTGTCGGTAGTGGAGACCACACAAAGTTCTGCTCCGGAAAGATCCGGTTTTACCTCCCATTTTTCAGGAACCGTATTCCAGCCCAGACAGCGGTATTTGGTTTTTCTGTCATGGTATGCCGCATACAGATTGAGCAGCACTGCCGCCAGGGCTCCGAACTCCATACTGCCGCTGCCGTCTCCGGTCGCAAGATCGAATTTTTCGTAATTTACCGGGAATTTCCGGTAAGCTCCCAGCCAGGTGCGGATGATCCTTTCAGCAACGATACGCGCCTCTTTAAAGAGACCTTCGCCGATAAGAAACTTCCAGAACATCCAGTGGAACGGTATCCATATCGCGCCGCACCAGTAACCCTCCCGGTAGAAAGGAGCCTGCTGCCACACGGTAGTAAGTCCTCTGGAAGTCATATATTTATCAAACAGCTCTTCAAGCATGCGTTTATACTGTTCTTCATCTTTCCAGGTACGGGAGAAAAGCGGAGTAAGACCGCTCAAGTCGAAATACGGGGTTTGCTCATGAGAATCCCCTGTCACCCAGTGGAAATGTCCGGTTCCGCTGTTCCAGCAGTATTTCTGCAGGGAGTTTTCTGCCAGTTTGATATAGTTGTCAAACTCCGGATTTTTTTCAAACAGCCGCAGTATTTTGGCTCCGAGGATGGTAAATGCCGTGAGATTTACCGACTCGGTTTCGATCACTTTGCCGGTCGGATTTGCCGGGATCGGAGTTGTCCAGTAATTTTCCTGTCTCGCCCAGTCCACACCGCTCGCCCGCGCCCATATCTGACTGGGGGCATCGTCGATGCCGCTGCCGCCGCCGGGAGCTGAAATAAGACCGTCTTTATCTGCATCCAGTTCAAAAGTCCGCCGTGCGTTCCAGGTATCCAGACCGGAGGCTTTGCGCCAGAGTGCGTGCAAGCCAGGATACAGTTTTTTCAGTACCTCTCTGTTGCCGGTCTGCTGAAAGAGTTCCAATGCCGCCATGAGCTGGACCGGTTCGGTTGCGCCGATGGCACATCCCCATGCGGAGTCCGGATAATCAGGAAGGTATGAGGCTATACATTTTTCAGCAAGTTCCGGATCGGTCACGGTCAGACCGCATGCGGTAAATCCTGCATCCCAGATGAAAGGCCAGTCCATGTGGGCACACGGAGTGAATATCTCCTGCGGATAAATTTTACCCTCCGCGATCATCGGGAAGGTCCGGGTGATCTCAAGCTGCGCCGCAAGATGACTGAACGCCTCTTCACCTGCGGGAACTTCAGGAAAACTGATTTCAGGTTCCGGGGTTTGATCATTGGTTCCGAGAAAGATCCATCCGCTCACTTTGCTTTGCGGCGGAACATCCACCGGGGCGAAACGCGGAGTAAGTCCATCCGGATAATTTTTCATATCCCGCTGCGTTCCCCAGTCGGCAAGCAGTCCATCAGGATGCTCTCCGCCGCGGAACGGAACTGTGCTGTACATGTTGAACGTATCGGTGATCTTGAAATCAGCCGGGACTCCGGCTGTTTTACCGGGAGTGTTTACCGCATGAAAAAGATTTATCACCCAGCGTGATGATCGTTTCGACCGGTTTACCGCAGTGATTTTGATCTGCATGCCTCCGTCGGTGCGGATCTGGAAAACAGCCTCAAGTACATGTTTCTGTGATGCATCTGCCAGTATATCGGTTTTCCAGCCTTTGCCGGGCAGATACGCAAGTTCACGCGGAATGGTGTGAACCGCAGCATGCAGCGGCAGACTCGGCAGATAATGCGCCTTGCGCTGACAGAAGATCTGTCCGGTCTTTATCCTGCTGCCGGATTTCCAGCCTGCACAAAGGATGAAGTTCAGCGTTCCTCCGGTTGCCGGGGCAAGGATCAGCTGCGCGTTTGCCCCGACCCCGGGGACAAATGGAGTCCACTGCATGCGTTTCATTTATTCTACTTTTGCTCCGGAACTTGGTTCTGCCCACGATGTCACCGCATACGCCTTGCGGTTGCAGAGTATATATTGCCCTTTGTATTCATTTGAGCCGATCGTTTTTACATTGCCGCCTGCCATGAGGATATTGGTTCTGCCGCCGTGACGCGGAGTAAGCATGCCGTATTTTGCATTATGGTAAGACAACAGTTTGTTATTCATCATGTTGTGAGTCCCGCCGTGTCTGGTGTCGCCGGCAACGATGAGATTCCCGGTGTTTATTTTTTCATTGGTCGATGAACCATCAAGAGGAAATGACTGCCAGCGGAACAGGGGGTTGGTGTAATAATTCGCATCCGGACCGTAGGCAATCGCGTAGGTGTATCCGCCGCGTACCTGGGCTTCGGTAGTTTGCGGAGGCGGCCAGGAGGGACAGAAAAAGGTTTTCGGGATCTTGCCGTCGTTTTTTTCTTGCCCGCTTGCATTTTCCAATATCGCATTGTATGATAATCCGCCCATATATACCGCAAGTCTGGCGATGGCACTGCGGTCATGATGCTCAAATCCGCCGCCGGAATGCAGCAGATAGCCGTCGTAATCGTTGCCGTACTGAAGCATGGCAGTACCGACTTCTTTCAGATTGTTGATGCAGGCGGTACCGCGCGCCTTTTCCCGGGCCTGCTGCAAAGCCGGCATAAGCATTGCCGCCAGAATGGCAATGATCGCAATTACCACCAGAAGCTCAATCAGCGTAAACGCTGAAAAAGAAAATATTTTACCGGAAGAATCATCATGCAATTTATTAAAAGTAATATTTCTGTTCATTCTATAATCTCCTTTATTTACATTTCTGACCGCACAATGCGCCTGAACTCAATGCCCATTGAATATTATAACCGCCGCACGGCCCGTCAATATCAAGCAATTCACCGGCAAAATACA
>JAZSGR010000073.1:0-2204 GCA_045532825.1 Victivallaceae bacterium
AGCAAGGTCGAGTTTTGCGCCGAGTACGGTGCGGGAGTGTACCTTTGTACACGACCAAACCGGCACAGGCGCAAGGCTCGAGATTGCCCGCGATGCGCCACCGCAGTTTGAACAACTTTCACAAAAAATGGGACAATAACCCATAATTACAAAAAATGCGGAGCGGCGGCGCCGGGAAGGCCGGCGCCATACCGGGGGGACCCGGTTGCCGCCCCGCGGGGTGTGGGGGGCTTGTTTCAAAGATTGAGTTTTCCGGCAGCGATCGCAACGACTGCAGCCAATGCCGCAAGAAGCATCAGTACAACAGCACAGCGTTCCCTGCCGGTGAATATTCTGCGGTCGGTCTCTTCGGGGTGAAGAGCAAGAGTGTTCTTTCTCGCCCAGATGAAAACCGGGATACCCAGAACCATGAAGCAGAATGCGGCAAGCAGATATTCCAATCCGGCTGCATAGATCATCCAGAGAGCGTACACTGAACCTGCGATACCGCATACCAATCCGAAATTACGGCTCAAACCAAGATGTTCAGGGAATGTTCCGTCAGTACAGATCTTCCACAGAAACAGTGTACATGCAAGATAAGGCGGCAGGATCATCACCGCAGTGATCGACAGCATGGTGTTCCAGGCATTGTTGGCGAACAGTACAAACACCATAGCTATCTGCATGATAATACTGGTGACCCACAGGGATACATCAGGAGCCTGATTGCGGTTTTCACTCTTGAAAACATTGGGGAACGTGCCATCCATTGCGGCGGCATAAGGTATCTGTGAGATCATGATAGTGAACGCAAGCCAGCTGGTGAGCAGAGCGATGATGACACCGATGTTCATGATGTCTCCGCCCCAGGAGGCATGGACCGCACTTTCCAGCAGCGGGGCCGTTGAAGGATTGGCAAGTTTTGCCAGCTGGTGCTGCGGCATATATCCGAACGGCAGAATGGAGAGCATGGCATAGATTATCAGGCATCCGAGAAAGCCCAGCACTGTAGCTTTGCCGACATCCTTCTGGCTTCTGGCGCGTCCTGAAACCACCACTGCGCCTTCGATACCGATGAATGCCCACAGGGTGACAAGCATGGTGGATTTGATCTGACCGAGCATACCGCCCAGCGGTTTGATCCCGGCGGCGGGAATATTTTCCGTGCCGCACATATCAAAAGAAAAACAGCTCCAGCGGAAAACGAAGATCATCACCAGAATGAACAACGCTATCGGCAGCAGTTTGCATAAAGTACCTATGGTATTGATGAATGCCGCCTGATGAACTCCGCGCAACACCGCAAAATTCATGATCCAGATGACGATCGATCCGCCGATGACCGACCATAAATTGTTGCCGCCGGTAAAATATCCGGGGAAGAAATAATCCATAGCATCCATGAGCAGGACGGCATATCCGACATTACCGAAAATATTGCACAGCCAGTATGACCATGCCATTTGAAATCCGGCAAAGCGTCCGAAACCGAGTCTGGCATACGCGTAGATACCGGCGGTGGCATCAGGGCGCGCAACTGAAAGCACTCTGAAAGTATTGGCAAGGAAAAATATTCCGATCCCGGTGATGACCCAGGCGGCGATGACCGCCGTAACAGATGCGCCCTGTGCCATATTCTGCGGCAGACTGAAAATGCCGCCGCCGATCATAGCTCCGACGACCAGTGCGGCAAGTGAGATCACGCCAAGTTTTTTCTCTCCGTCACTCATTTGCCATACCTCTATTTTTCAAATTCGATCTTGCGGTACAAAATAAGCCACTCCGGTTCAGGTTCGATCCTGACAAGGGCGCAGCACTGGTGCTGCCGGATACGCACAGCAGAAACAGACAGTTCACTTCCGGGTGAAACGTCATCCTGCTGCACTTCTGGGTGCAGAGATTTTTTGTGCATGGTTTTGCTCCTCTCTTCCTTTTCCGCTCCAGGAAACACGCAGACAGGACGTGTTTTCCGTAACACAGCAGGTTTCTCCCGGACCTGCAGCTTTGTGCGGAACGCAATTTCTCTCTGAAACTCAACATAAACGGTTCAGGTAAAATATCAACCGCAACAAGTAAAAATAATCGGAAAAAACTTGAATAAACCTGAACAAATACTATATTATACCCATAGTAACCGCAAAAATTTGTTATTGTCCCATTTTTTGTGAAAGTTGTTCAAACTGCGGTGGCGCATGCATGGGATTTCGCGGAACACCTTGTCA
>JAZSGR010000212.1:0-2325 GCA_045532825.1 Victivallaceae bacterium
TGACAAGGTGTACCGCCAAATTACATGCATGCGCCACCGCAGTTTGAACAACTTTCACAAAAAATGGGACAATAACAAATAATTATGGAAAGTTTCTACACCCAATCGGTAAACGAACATTACGTCAACAAATTCCGCGAAAATTTCCGCCGCCATTCCGAACGTCTGGCGGCGTTGAAAACCGCAGAAGATGCCATTGCCTACCGGGATGAAGTACGTCAAAAGATCCGCACATTGTTCGCCCTGCCCGCTCCGGAACCTGCTCCGGCAGCGCAGGAATGCGGCACGATCGAACATGATGATTACCGTATCATCAAGCGTATCTATGAGATCAGACCCGGAGATTTTGTCACCACCAATATCTACTGCCCCAAAGGACTGACAGCTCCCGCACCGGGAGTGCTGTTCCTCTGCGGACACTCTGCCACCGGAAAATACAGCGAAGCCTATCAGAAGTGCTGCATCACTCTTGCGCTGAACGGCTGCGTGGTCCTGACCTTCGATCCCTCCGGACAGGGTGAACGCCAGCTTTACACTGCGCCTCCGGGAGATGACATGATCGACCGCCCGGTTTCACAACACAACATGATCGCCCGCCAGATGGCTCTGGTCGGCTGGTCCTACGCCTCCTGGTGTCTTCAGGATGCAGTAAGGATGCTGGATGCCCTTGAAGCCATGCCTGAAGTGGACTCCTCACGCATCGGAGTTACCGGCAACTCCGGCGGCGGCAACATGTCGGCGTTTCTCACTGCGGTCGATGACCGTCTGGCGGCGGCGGCTCCCAGCTGCTACCTCACCAGCTGGCGGCACAATATCGAAAACGAACTGCCCTGCGATGCAGAGCAGGAACCGCCGGGTTTTGCCGGTGCCGGATTGGAGATGTCCGATCTGCTGATCTCCGCAGCTCCGCGTCCGCATCTCATCCTCGGTCAGCGCGATGACTTCTTCGATCCGCGCGGCACAAGGGAGACCTTTGAAGAGGTGCGTAACTTCAATAAACTGCTGGGCAGCGAAGATAATGTCGAGTGTTTCATCGGCGCATACAATCACGGTTATCACGACACCAACCGCGATGCGATGTATCACTTCTTTGCCAAACATCTCAAGTTTGAATTCAAAACTCCCGAACCTGCGGAAAAACCGCGGGAGACAAAAGCAGATCTGCAATGTACTCCGACCGGCAACGTCCTCGCCCTGCCCGGAGCAAAGCATCTGCATGATTTCTGTGCAGAAGAGGCGGAACGTCTGGCACAATACCGCAAAAACACTCCGTGGGAGCAGAGGGTGGAGGCTCTCGGCAAACTGCTTGATATCGACAGTGTGACCGTACCTTATTACCGTGTGCTGCGCAACGGAGTTTATCCCAATCACCACACGCTCTGTGCGCGTTTTGCGCTGGAAACCGACAGCGGTCTGCCCATGGCGATCCTCTACCGTCCTTATAACATCACCAAAAGGTTCCACATCGGTGACGATCCGGAAAAGGTAGAACTTTTCATTCCGCACCGGGATGCCCTGTCGGAAATAAATATCCGGCGTTCTCCGGAAAATTACCGCTATGCGCTGGATATGCGCGGAGTCGGTCAGCTCACCCCCGGTTCCTGCGACATGCTCCGCAATCTGCTGGAGTTCCACTGGAGCCAGCCGGAATGGATGACCGTTTACGATCAATCCGGCCGTGCCGCATTCAATTATTACGGATATGATTATCACTACTGGGCATGCGGTGAAATGCTCGATATCCCCTACGTTGCCGGCAGAGTACGCGATATCCTGAGTGCGATGAAACTTCTTGCTGCCAACGGTGTGAAAGAGATCACTCTCGTCGCCCACCGCCAGGGAGTCATCACTGCTGCACTTGCCGCACTTTATTTCAAAGACTGCAAGCTCAATGTCAAGTGGATAGAGCCGCCGCAGTCATTTGAGTCGCTGATGCGTCTGGATGTGGTTCCTCTGCCGTACTCCAGTCTGCTGAAGGGAGTGCTGAAATATCTGGATCTTCCCGAACTGCTGGAAAAACTCGGCTGAAAAGCTGTCACAGGGGCTGCTGCAGATCAATATTTGCACCAGCCCCTTCAAACAGTGCGTTTTTATATCGTTTTTGCCGTTGTAAATCACGGTTGATGAGTTATATTATACCCAACAGCCTTAAAACAGCTTTTTAACCGGAACGATATAATGAAAAGATAATGTCCGAAATTTTGTGAAAAATTTATATTTTATCCTTATTCAGATATGTTTTTCTCAATTAAAATATATCACACAGCATGTTTTTTCAAGCTCAAGAAACGGTTCTGTCTGCGATCGGTGGATGCAGCGTGGAGC
>JAZSGR010000066.1:0-28768 GCA_045532825.1 Victivallaceae bacterium
CCACCGCAGTTTGAACAACTTTCACAAAAAATGGGACAATAACAATTTCTGTGAAATATATCACACCGCCTGAGCAATTTCAAGATTGAAGTCGGAGGCCAAGCGGTCTTAGGAAGACAAGGCACTTCCACAACTCCTTGGCTCACAGAACGACATGGCTACGATCCGACTTCCACCGCAGTTTGAACAACTTTCACAAAAAATGGGACAATAACAATTTCTGTGAAATATATCACACCGCCTGAGCAATTTCAAGATTGTGCGTCAAAAATCCCCTTCTTTGCACAAAAGTTCCTGAACTGGCACGATATGCAGACATTCCCCGGTGACGGCGGGAAATCACGGTAAGTTATAAAACCATCCATTTCAGCAGAAATCATATCGTGGATATCCGACCGGATCCCGTCAAGCGCAGCACTTACCGACGGCAGATCATCCAGCTGCTTCAAATCATAATCTTCATCAAGATGAAGCGAACGTACCGCAGTGGGATCTCTGCCCAGCTCATTTGCGACCCACATCCGGTGCAGACAGGCAACCAGTTCAGCCGACTCTTTCACAGCCGTACTCTCAAGTATCCATATCTCACTTTTCACATTGAGAGCAAGGACCGGAACAAAATAACAGTCAAGCTCCATGAAACTCACACGTTGAGGACGCCCGATGCTCCTGCGGTAGGCAGCCGGAACCTGAATGATCTTATTCCAGAAATTATCCTCGATCCTCTTTCCTGCCGACCGCAGATCGTCTGCGATTTTCTCTGTAATACTTTTTACCGGCAAAACTCCGTCGGCAATTTCAGATATAAGCAGAGAGGTGCGCTCCGGATACAGCATCATTTTTCTTATCTCACCGGGCAGCCGCCTCAAAGCTGTTTCAGTGACCGATCCCTGATCTCCGCAGTAAAACATTTCAGACATACACTTGCACAGCAATATCCTGCAGTAAGCCTGTACAGATATCCTGCGGTCAAGCGCAGATGCTTCGCGGCTGACCGGATCGATATCATCCATACGTCCGAGCCGCGCAGCGTAATAATGCAGAAAATATCTCAAGCGGCATTGGTTCCAGTACCGCCGCCTGCGGACACTCCAGAAGAAATAAAGATGTCTGATGTCGTCCGGAGTCACCAGAGACCTCCCGGGAAAACAGTTTCGATATCTTCCGATCTCACCCAGCCGTCTCTGCCGTTGATGAGGATACGGCTCCAATCATCCCGTTTTTCGATCACGGTGGCAGTTCCGCCGCCTGCGACACTTGCTTCGACTTTGCCGCTTGCGACCGGCAGACTGCGTATCTTCAGGGTTTTCACGATGACCACAGCGTTTCTTTTACTGTAAGGTCCTGCCATTTGAAAAGCTGCGGCAGAAATGAAAATCATCATCAACACAGCGGCAGTTCCAGCTGACCAGTACCAGGCGGCAGATGGTCTTTTACCTTTAAGTCCGGCAAGGACAAGCAGTATGGAAGCGCACAACACAGCTGCAAGGATATATTGATCCGGACGCAGCCGGTCACGGCACCAGATCAGAAGATCAGAAGGCGTCTCCGTGGAACCGGTTTCACTCTGCATGAGTTTACGGTTCACCAGATTGAGGTTTTCCAGCGTTTCAGCATCATCCGGATCTATCAGCAGGGCACGCATAAAAAACAATCTTGCTTTCGGCAGATCGTCCTGCATAAAATAAACCGCTCCGAGATTGTAAAGAGCGTTGGCGGACCAGCCGGAATCAGTGATGAATTTGCGGTATTCCTGTTCTGCCTGCGCATAATTGCCGGAGTCGAAAGCAGAATTGAATCCGGCATGAAGAGAAAATGCACCGATGACCACAAACCAGATGCCGCATTTTTTCAACATGCGGATGAGAGACCTGATCCTTGCGGCAGTGGGAGCAGCATCACGAGTGCTGCCCGGCATGAAACCTGAACTGTTCAACGCCCGGAGCCATCCGGCAAGTTCAGGATCATCGATTTTTTCCGACAGTTCTTCAGGAGTCGTTCCGGGCGACATGCCAATCGATTCAGCCAGGAACGGAACGGCTGTTATGCGGATGCTTTCTTCAGAATAATTCTGCTGTTTCAAATCAGAAAGCACAGTTTTCAACCGGCTGTGCAGCTGGTGTTTTCTGCGGTAATCCACATCTGAAGCCGCCCTTTCCCGGCGCAGATTGCGGAGCTTGAAAAACACTCCGGCAAAGATACCCGCAGTAAGCAGCAGGATGCAAAAAGCAAGCTGATTGCGGAAAAGCGGCAGTTCGACCGTTTTTCCCGGAGCTTTTTTCTGATAAAAAAGCTCCTGACGGATCGTTTTTTCAACCTTTTTTTCTTCAACTCTGACAACTTTTTCTGCAGATTTATTCTCCGTTCCCGCTGAAACTTTCACACTTTTCACCGCATTTCCCTGTGATACCGGAAGTATCAGTTCACTTGCAGTGGTGACATATTTTCTTTTTACCGGATCAAAAACAGCAAATGCCGCGGCAATTTTACGTTCACCGGTTTCCAACGGTATCATGGCGTACTTGATCTCGATCCGGTCGGGATAGCGTTTCACTTCCGGCGGATAGATCCTGAATCCCGGAATTTGCAGCGGAGGCGGTTCCAGAGTTTCAGCACTGCCTGTACCTGTGAGAGAAACAGTCAGCTCGACCGGTTCCCCGACTCTGGCAGTCGTACTGCCGAGTTTGACAGAAACCTGCCAGCTGCCGACCAGATTGAGATATCCGGCACCGCTTTCCAGCGGAGGCAGCGGCAGGATCTCAAGCGGTTTGCCGGTAAACTTGAAAACAACACGTTTGGGAACTATTCTTGCGGAAGAACTGGAAAAAAATCCGTCAAAGAAATCATCATCGAACATACTGCGCGGAGTTCTGCGCTGTGTCCGGTGTACGATACCGACCGAAGCAGATGCCCCGGGAACAGCATTTTCAGCTTTCAAAGCCCGGAAACTTGTACGGAACAGTATTTCAGTATACTCATTGTTGCCGATCACCCGGCGGCGTTCCACCGGCGGTGCAAAAAAGCGGTTGCGCGGATTGATTTTGGAATAATCAGTAAGGACAGCATTGCCCAGTCCGGTAAGCTCCGGATATGACAATTCTCTCACCTCAAGACCGACCGGGATGAACAAGGACAGTTCAAGCGGGATCTCCTCACCGACATAGAAATCCCTGCCCGCTGACGGCAGCGTTATCTCGCCGAACGGATCAGGTATTCCGGGAACTGCCGCATCCGGCTTGTCACCGGAAGCAAGAACTTTTATCACAAGTTCCCGGGTACTTGCGGTCTCTTTTCCGCATTTCACGGTAAACGGCGGGATCGTTATCACTCCGGGAGCTTCCGTCATTATCGGGATCGTTCTGCGGACAGATACGCTTACCACACCATTTACTATGCTGGTCTGTGTACTGCTCGACACGTAATTTTTCAACCACCTGCCGCCTTTTATTTCCGGTAAATCAAACCGCAGTTCTCCGCGTTTGTTTGATATAAGAATGACTTCGACCGGTTCTCCGGCATTCACCACTGCCGGACGGAAAATCGTCTCGACCGTAAACTTTTCCGCCAGCAAAACCAGCGGCAGCAGAAAGATAAAAAACAATACCCTCTTCATTTTCATCACCAATCTTTTTTCACCGGAACACGACGCATCTGACGCATCTTAATCAATTCTTCGCGGCGTTTATTTTCTTCATCATTGAGCATTTTCAAAAGCTGTTCTGAAGTTTTATCATCCTGTTTTTGCTGTTCTTTTTTCTCCGGACGCGACTGTGCAGGCAGTTTTTTCTGATCATTCTCTTTGTTTTTCCCGTCATTTTTATCTGACTTGTCTTTTTGGTCAGAGTCTTTTTTATCATCTCCGCCCAATGCCTTGTAAGCATTATCCAGATGCTTTTCTCTTTTTTCAGGATCTTTTTCCTGTTTTGCTTTTTCAAGCTCCTGCTGCGCCTGCTGTGCCTGTCTGCCAAGATCATGCTGCTTGAGTTCATCAGCTTTCTGTTTAAGATCCTGCACGCTTTTGCCTGCCTGATCTATTGCATCATCTTTCTGCTGCTGATCCTGCTTGTTCTGATCCTGTTTATTCTGATCCTGTTTGTTCTGATCTTTTGCTTTTTTCACATCGTTTTTTGCCTGCTGCTGCTGCTTTTTCAGATCTTCGATCTTCTTTTTCAAATCTTTGATTTTTTTGAAATCTGCTTCAAGCAGCTGGAGATTGCCGGAAGATTGAGAAATCAAACCATCCGCTTCCCGGAACGCCAGAGCTCCGGAATAAAGTTCCTGCGCCTCTTTCAGACGTTTTTCAGCTTCATCCAGTTTTTTCAATGCCGGATCAAGCTGCTGAGACTGCACCTGTACCAGAGCACCGGTGATCGACTCCTGTCCTCCGCGATGCACTCCTGTACCGATATTGAAAAGCGAACGTGCCTGAAGTTCAGGATGTTTTTCCGACCGTTTCAAGACTTTCTCATAAAGTTTCACCGCCTCAGTATCGCCTTCAAGCTGTTTTTTGCGGGCAAGATTGTAAAGTTCCTCCGGAGACTCCGGGAGTTTTTCCGGTGTCTGGACCACCGGCACCTGAGTTTTCACCGTTTGCGGATTTTCCGCAGCTCCGCAAACCAGAAGCAGCGGCAAAAGCAGCATCAGCATATTTTTCACCCGGGGACGTTCTGAAATCACCAGATACAACACCAGAACCACCGCCACAGCGATCAACGCCAGCGGAAATTTTTCCACCGGAACAGTTCTGATGCCGGACTCCCGTTCTGCAGGATCCAGAGCTTTTATCCGCTTTTCCAATTCTTCCAGACCGGTATCGGTAACGGTACTGCGGATGTAAATACCGCCGGTGGCTTCAGCCGCAGAAATAAGTTTCTGTTCGGCAAGTCTGGTAACGATCAGTTTGCCGGAATCATCACGCCGGAATCCGCCCATGCCGTCCGGAACCGGTGCGCCAGCCTGCGGATCGCCCAGACCTGCGATAAAAAGCGGAGTATTGCGTTTTTTGAGTTCAGCAAAAATACGGTTGCTCTCCCCCTCAAGTTCATCACCGTCGGTAAACAATATGATCGCCCGGTTGGAGCCTCCGGCAGCCTTGAACGCTCTGGCGGCAGCCGCAAGTGCCTTTTCAAGATTGGTGCCGCCGACCGGAACCAGATCAGGAGTCAACTCATCGATATACTGCTCAAACGCCACCGGATCGGAGGTGAGCGGACAAACTGTATATGCAGTACCGGCAAAAGCGATCAACCCGAAACGGTCCTGCGGATCGTTTTTGATAAGTTCACGCAAAATGAATTTGGCGTGTTCCAGCCGTGAGGGGGCAATATCTGCTGCCAGCATACTTTTCGACACATCAAACAGCACCAGGACATCCCTGCCCTGTCGTGAGTACGGGATCATACGGCTGGTCCAGTAGGGTCTTGCGGCAGCACACAAAAGCAGCATGACCGTCAGCATAAGTAAAATCAGCCGGAATATTCTGATACCGCGGGATAACCGGACCGCATCCGGATCATCAGCACCGCTGCCGAGCAGAAGTTTCAACTGTCTGCGGCGGGACTTTGCAGCTCTGACTGCAAGAACCACTGTCACCATGACCGCCGGGATCATCCACCAGAAAATCTGTGGATCATTGAATTTCATACATTTGCCTCCTCTTTTTCCGGAATATCCACGGTCCATCAAAGAACCGTACACCCGTTCCCGTTTTCTCTAAAGGAACAATATATGCAATTTCCGGAAAAAATCAAGTCATCATTCATAGCGCAATGCTTCAATAGGATCAAGCTTGGATGCCTTCCATGCCGGATAAAACCCGAATATGACTCCGACTGCGGCAGAGACGGCAACCGCGGACATTACTGCTTCCGGACTGGATTCGATGGGCCAATTCAACTGACTTTCGACCAGAAGTGCCGCACCGTGACCGAGAATTATTCCGGTCAATCCACCGACCATGCAGAGAACGATAGATTCGATCAGGAACTGTTTCAGGATGTCCCTGGATCTTGCTCCCACTGCCATACGCAAACCGATCTCACGGGTCCTTTCTGTAACTGAAACCAGCATGATATTCATGATGCCGACACCGCCCACGATAAGAGAGATCAGGGCAACGACCAGCAGCAGATTGGTCATCATCACCGACGTACTGTTGAGCATTTTCATAAAATCTGCTGAGTTGCGGATACGGAAATCATCCTCCTGCCCCGGTTTGAGTCCGTGCCGTTCGCGGAGCAGACGGGAAACCTCACGTACCGCATCTGCGACCTTATCCGGCTTCACCGCTGAAAAAATGATCTGGTCGATGTAAGTAAAACGCGGTACCAGCAGTTTATCTTTGGCAAGACTGCTGTCCTGCTCCGGGTAAAGTGCGATTCCGGTGCCGGAAAACAGCTCACCGGGAGTCGATGCTGCCGTTCTGGAAGTGCTGGTGGCACTGCCGCTCTTGCGTCCGGTCACCCGCATACGGATCGAAGTCCAGGGGGCAAGGACCACATCATCCTCATCCCACCCCATCATATTTGCGCCTTTGCTCTTCAAAACTCCGATGACTTTGAACGTGGAGTTTTTTATACGTATTTCGCAATCAAGCGGCGATCTGCCGCCGAAAAGTTCACGTACTATGGTCGATCCGACCAGACAGACACGGGCATTGCGTTCGACCTCGCGGTCAGAGAAAAACCGTCCCTCATCCAGCTCCCAGTTGCGGATCTTCATGTAGTCCGGACTTACTCCGTACATCTGTGCCGGTATCCAGTTGCTGCTGCCGAAAATGACCTGCATGCTGTTCGCCCGGACGATCGGGGAATAGTTTGCAACCGAAGGACACTCCCTGCCGATTGCATCTGCGTCAGCAGGAGTAAGAGACACTGCGGTCCCCGCGCCCTGACTTACTCCGCCCGGACGCACCCAGCCGGGCAAAACCAGTACGGAATTAGCTCCCATTTTTTCAATGGAACGCTTGATGGATGAAGATGATCCTTTACCGATCTCCATCATCGTGATAACAGCCGCGATACCGATAACGATGCCGAGCGTGGTCAGCATCGCCCGCGAAGGATTGCGGCGCAATGCTTTGAGCGCAACACGGATAGTATTCCACAAACTCATTTTACCGTCTCCTTCCGGTTGAGATAATCTTCTTTTATTTCACCGTCTGAAATACGCACCACACGTTTGGCAAACTCGGCGATCTCCATTGAATGGGTGACCAGAATAACGGTTATTCCCCGCGCATTGAGCTCATCAAACATGCGCATGACCTCCACACTGGTATGAGAGTCAAGGTTTCCGGTGGGTTCATCGGCAAACAGCACCGGCGGATCATTTATGAGGGCACGGGCAATGGCGACACGCTGCTGCTGACCGCCGGACAACTGCGACGGATAGTGTCCGATACGGTCGGCAAGTCCGACTTTTTCCAAAGCCTCCATACCTCTTTTGCGGCACTCTTTACGGGAAAGATCACCAGCGGTATATGCCAGCGGCATGATGACATTTTCCAGAGCACTGGTACGGGGAAGAAGATTGAAGCTCTGAAACACGAAACCGATCTTCCGGTTGCGGATGACCGCACGACGGTCTCCGCTTGCCCTGCCGAGCTCTTCACCTTCAAAAAAGTAATCTCCTCCGGTCTGCCGGTCAAGGCAGCCCCGAATATTCATCAGAGTACTCTTACCTGAACCGGAGGCTCCCATAAGAGCCACGTAATCCCCCTGTCCGATATCAAGAGAGATCCCCTTCAGCACCGGAACATCCATCTCGCCGAGATAGTAAGTCTTGGTTATATTGCGTAATTCTATCAGTGCCATAACAGAACAGCTCCATCGGTTTATCTGCCGCCGGTACGCGCACGGTTCTGGTTGCGGTTGCGACGCTGGGGCATCTTGGGCAGGAACGGACTGCGCTGGACCTTATCTCCGGCAGCAGCGGTCATCTCAAACTGTCCGTTGACGACCATGGTGCCTTCCTTTATCTCTCCGGATACGATTTCGCTGGATACGCCGGTATTGAGTCCGGTTTTCACATATACCGGTTTAAGCAATCCTTTACCGGCGGAAATCCAGAGACGGCGGGCTCTGTCGGTACGCTCAAGCTCCTTGCGGAACTCCGGAGCGACCTGCGGTTCTTCCGGCGTATAGCGGAACACCGCATTGGATACCGTCAGTACCCCTTTGCGTTCAGCTTTGACAAATTTCACATTGGCAGTAAGATAGGGCAGCAGTTTGCCGTCGGAGTTATCGGTAGTCACCTCAACCACATAGGTAACCACGTTCTGGGACATGGTGGCATTCAAACGGATCTTGTGGACAACTCCGGTAAACTCGGTATCCGGGAACGCATCCACGGTAAAGATCACTTTCATACCGGGTTTGATACTGCCGATATCCGCTTCGTTGACAGAGACCCACACCTGCATTTTACGCAAATCTGTGGCGATCAGGAAGATGCTCGATGCGCTCATGCTTGATACCAGTGTCTGCCCGACACTCACCCGGCGGTCGATGATGATCCCATCGACCGGAGAAGTGATGACACAGTAACTCAAATTACGTTCAGCTTTGACCAGAGTTGCTTCAGCGACCTGAAGCTGCGCCTCGGATTGTTTCAGCTGGGCTTTGGCAACAGCAAGATCAGCCTGTGCAGAAAGATATGCTGCTTCACTGCTGTCGTAATCACTCTTTGACAACGCCCCTTTGGGATGCAGTTCCTGTGCTCTTTTCCAATTAAGAGAAGCAAGAACCATCTTGGCTTTGGCCTGCTGGATGTTTGCCTTTGCACTTAAAATTGCCACTTCAGCCTTGGCTTTTCCGGCTTTGGCTTCGCTCAATTCAGCCTCGTAAAGCACCTCATCAATACGGGCAAGAACCATGCCTTTTTTGACTCGCGAACCGTAGTCTACGGTTTTTCCGTCAGCATCTTTACCGAATGACATGATCTTGCCGGTCACCTGCGCTCCGACATTGACCAGTTCTTCAGGTTCAACAGTACCGGAGGCACTGATAACGCTCATCAAATCCCCTTTTTCGATGGGTTCAGTACGGAATTGGATAAGACTCTGCGGTTCGGAAAAATGACGGTATGCAAACCATCCGCCTGCAGCAGCTGCAAGGATCACGGCTGCTACAACTATTTTTGATTTCTTTTTCATATATTACCTCTGTTATTAAAAATCCACAATCGTTTTATATCAGCTATAACGTCTGTTCAGGCATAAATATTTTACAAGTTATACCCGGGCGGATGATTTTTCAAGTGCGGTGTAAAAAAATATGCATTATTTCGATGATTTTTGGCAGCCGCGGTATTGCAATTATCAGCTTTTCGTGGAATATTAATGATATGAAGAACAGAGATGACATATTGCAAATGGATGATGCCGGATTATCAGCCTGCTGCAAGTTGGACTTTTACAAGGATTCCGGTCCCGGCGGACAGAAACGCAACAAAAGTTCAAGTGCGGCACGGGTGACTCTGCCCGGATGGGATATAACAGCAACCGACTGCACCGAACGCAGTCAGCTCCGCAACCGTGCCAATGCGTTGAAAAAATTGCGTATCCAGTTGGCTTTGAAGTGTCGGATCTCTCCGGCAGTTCCTCCTGAAAACATGATCTGTTCAACATCCCATCCTCAATATCCGCTGTGGCTGGCGCAGGTGCTGGATGTTTTCAGTGAACATGATTTCGACTACCGCACCACGGCTGCGACACTCGGGATAACGCCGACAGCTTTTGTAAAAAAACTTTACCGGGATCCGGTATTGTGGCAGCATGTACTGCAGGAATTTGCCGCACGCGGTCTGCCTGTCCTCAAAGCTCCGAAATAAACGGGAAACGATATAATGTCATCGAACCTCTGGAAATACATAATACGCAGAACCGGTTACTCAGTGTTGATAATAGCCGGAGTGGTGTTTTTCACCTTTGTACTGTTCAATCTGTGCAGCGGAGATCCGGCGGCAGCTGTGCTCGGAAAAAATGCCACACCGGAAGAAGTGGAATCGATGCGCCGGGAACTGGGCGGAGATCTTCCGCTGATATGGGGCAAAAAGTGTATCACTGAATCATTTCCGGAGTGGCAGGGAAAACAGCAGCAAGTTGCGGTCAAACGGCGTTTTCAACTGGATAAAGGTGTCGCAGTCATTTCGTTCTCCAGCGGCAAAACTGCAGAACTGCCGGTCGGCGGACGGACTGAAGAAATAACAGTTGATGCTCCCTGCGGAGATTTTATCACCGGAATAAAGGTGTACCGTCTGCAGGATTCAGCAGCCAATTCACAGTTTTTACGTGCGATAAGGGAAATCATCACCCTTGATTTCGGCAGAACACTCACCACCAGGGAACCTATAAGGGATATTTTTAAACGCAGTATCGGTCCGTCACTCATGCTGATGCTGCCGATTTTTCTCGGCGAGATCGGACTGGGAGTTGCCCTTGCCCTGACCGCATCCGCTTTCCGCAACCGTCTGCCTGACCGTCTGCTGGTGCTGATCTCTGTTGCTGGAATGAGCATAAGCTATCTTACAGCGATCATTCTCGGTCAGTGGTTCCTCGGATATTATCTTGAAATATTCCCGATATGGGGATTTGAAAGTTTTGCTGATTTCGGTCTTCCGGTCACGATCGGAATATTGTGCGGTACCGGCAGCAATGTCCGTTTTTTCCGAACCGTATTCATTGATGAACTGCGCAAGGAATATCTGCGTACGGCAGTTGCAAAGGGAGCTTCTCCTGCTGCGGTTTACGGAAAACATCTGCTGCGTAACGGTGCAATACAGATCATCACCAGAGCCGGAGCATCATTGCCTTTTCTCTTTACCGGCAGTCTGCTGCTGGAATCTTTCTTCGGCATCCCCGGCCTTGGTTTTGCCGGAGTGGATGCGCTTTACAATTCAGATATACAGCTTCTGAAAGCCCTGGTCGTATTAAGTGCATTTTTGTTTGTCACCATAAACCTTCTGGCAGACCTGGCTTACGCCTGGGCTGATCCCCGGATCAGACTGGAGTGAAAAATGACAGCTCTCCTGCAGTTTGAAGATCGTGAAATACCGGTTTTTCACGGAGAAACAATAGCCTCAGCCCTGCGGAAACATGGTTTTCCTCTATCTATGGAATGCGGCGGCAAAAATCTCTGCGGAAAATGCCGGATAAAATTGCTGGCAGGTTCTTTTGTATATGACGGAAAAATCCTTAACGGTTCGGAAAATGATCCGCCGCATGTCAATGCCTGTTCTCTTAAGATGATAAGCTCACGTGGTAAAGCTGTTTTTGCTTCATCAGCAAACGGAATATACATCACCGGAACAGACAGCACAGAAGATGCCGACAGTATTGCCATCGATCTCGGAACAACCAACGTTTCAGCAGCACTGGTCTCCGGCGGAAAAATACTCAAAAACGCAGAAACAGTCAACCGGCAGGTATCAAGCGGAGATAATGTGATCGGAAGGATAGCTTTTTCCTCTTCCGCTGACGGTGAAAAAATACTCCGCAGACAGCTTATTGATGAAACGATAGAGCCGATGCTGAAAAAGCTCACGGATCATCCGGAAAAAATAAAACATATCATCATTGCCGGAAATACCGTGATGACCCATTTCTTTTTCGGCAGAGATCCCGCACCGCTGGGCAAATATCCGTTTGAACCGCTGATAAAAAATTTCACCGGCAACGCAGGGGAACTCGGCTTGACCGCCCTGCTCCCCGAAACTCCGGTTTATGCGGCAGAATACATCGCAGGCTTCATCGGCGGTGATATTTCTGCCGGACTGCAGGTCTCCGGCTTCGGGTCTCCTGAAAAATGCGAACTTTATATCGACACCGGAACCAACTGTGAAATGATCCTCAATGTACGCGGCAGCATTTATGCGCTTTCTGCAGCCGCCGGACCTGCATTTGAACGCGGAGCATTCCGGGCCGATGCCCCCGGATGTATCAGGCATGTAAAGTTCCGGAACGGGAAATGGCAGTTTTCCCCAGCCGGAAAAACTTATTCGGGTTTCTGCGGATCAGCCCTGATAGATCTGCTGTCGGAACTGTACCGCTATGGCTTCATCGATGATCTCGGAAGATACAAAAAAGAAACCGGTCTCCCGGAAAACCTGCTTCTGCCGGAGGAATTTATTGCTGAACTTATCACCGCAAAAGCAGCAATATCCAGCGGCTTGACGATTTTGCTGAAACACGCCGGAATATCCGCATCAGATATCCGGAAAGTATCGCTTGCCGGAAATTTTTCACTTCACACAGATATTGACAACGCCGTGTATACCGGTATACTGCCGGATATCCCCCGTAACTGCTTTGAAAAAATCGGAAATGCCTCGCTGGACGGCGCAGTGATGCTTGCCGGAGATCCGGCACTTATCGGAAAAACAGCAGCATGGCGATCCCGAATCATTCACATCAATCCGGCAGAGGAACCGGATTATATGAAATATTTCACATCAGCGATGAGCATGAAAAGAGGAGGGTAAAAATGATCGAAAAAAAACTTGAAACAGCTCTGCATTTCATCCGGAAAAAAACATCCTTTGTTCCGGAAGTTGCAGTAACACTCGGCTCCGGTCTCGGCAAATACGCCAATGAGATAAAGGATGGCTTTTCAATAAATTACTCCGATATTCCCGGCATGCCGGTCACGACTGCTCCGGGACATGAAGGAAGATTTGTTTTCGGAACGGTCTCCGGAGTAAAAGTCGCTGTGATGCAGGGCAGGATCCACTATTATGAAGGCCGGGAACCGGAAGAGGCAGTCATGCCGCTGCGGCTGCTGAAACTCATGGGTGCAAAAATACTGCTTCTCACCAACTCGGCAGGCGGCATAAATCCTGACTTCAAACCGGGTGATTTCATGCTGGTGGAAGATCATATCTCTTTTCTGGTCCCCTCCCCGTTGCGCGGAAAAAATCCGGATTTTCTCGGTCCGCGTTTTCCTGACATGAGCAATATTTACGATAAAGATCTGCGCCGCATCGCTTCTTCAGTTGCAGAACGCAACGGCATCGTCCTCAAACACGGAGTTTTCATCCAGACAGCAGGACCGAACTTTGAAACACCGGCAGAGATCCGCTGTTTCAGAACCATGGGAGCCGATGCAGTCGGTATGTCAACCGCAATAGAGGCGACAGCTGCATGTCACTGCGGCTTGCGTGTGCTTGCCATCACCTGCATCAGCAACCTTGCCGCCGGGGTAAGCAAAGAACCGATCTCGCTCGAAGAAGTCATGGAAACAGCCAACCGCAAAGCTCCGCAATTCCGCCAGCTGCTCCATGATGTGATAGGAGCCGTTACTGTACACTGACAAGTAACTGAAGCAATATTATTTGAAATGAAATTCTTTTCTTTTTCACTGCTGCTGTTTTTACCGCCGCTTCTGACGGCTTCAGAAACGGCATCCGCACAACCGCTGCCTGCCGGAACATTCTGGAGTCTCATTCCGCCGCTGCTTGCCATCATCCTTGCCCTGATGACCAAAGAGGTATATTCATCGCTGTTTGCGGGGATCATCCTCGGCGGATGCCTCATTACCGGTTTTTCTCCCCTGAAAACAATGGATGTCATTGTAAAATCAGGACTTATCGAAGCTGTAAAAACGACTGCGGGGATCTTCATTTTTCTGGTCATACTCGGAATACTGGTGGCATTGATAAACAAATCAGGTGCGACCGCCGCATTCGGCAAATGGGCGGAAAAACGGATAAAAAGCAGAACCGGTGCAATGCTTGCCACCAGTTTTCTCGGTATACTTATCTTCATAGATGACTATTTCAACTGCCTCACGGTCGGCAGTGTCATGGCTCCGGTAACAGATGCCAAAAAGATCTCCAGGGCAAAACTTGCCTACATCATTGATGCAACTGCAGCGCCGGTCTGCATGATCGCACCGGTCTCCTCCTGGGCGGCAGCGGTATCACAATACGTGGACAGCAAAGAGTACAGCGGCATAGAATTATTTATCAAAGCAATACCTTACAATTTTTATTCACTTCTCACCCTGTGTTTTCTGTTTATGGTGATCCTGTTGAAAATCGATTACGGACCGATGTCCGTTTACGAAAGACAGGCAGCAACAGCTGCTTCATCCGCCCAAACGGAAAAAAACACAAACAACTCCATGCGCGGAAAAATTTCAGACATGCTGGTGCCGGTAATGCTGCTGATCGTATTCTGCACACTGGCACTCCTGTATTCAGGCGGTATCCTTGATGGAAAAACCTTAACACGATCACTCAGTGATACAGACACTTCATCCGCCCTTCCCGGCGGAGCGATCCTCACACTGATATGCTCTCTGGTATATCTTCTGATACGTAAAACAGTAAGTTTCAAAACAGCGGTGGAATGTATACCGCATGGTTTTTCTGCAATGATCTCACCGATATTGATCCTCACCCTTGCTGCTTCGCTCAAAAACATGACTTCACTTCTAAAAGCAGAAAACTTCATCCGCATGACAGTCGGGGAAACGGCAGCGGCGTTTTCAAGTCTCCTGCCGGTCGTGATATTCATCACGGCATCCCTGCTGGCATTTTCGACCGGAACCTCATGGGGAACATTCGGGATACTAATTCCGATAGTGACCGGCATATTCCCGGTTGACAGTCCGCTGCTTTACATCGGGATATCCGCATGTCTTGCCGGAGCTGTATGCGGAGATCACTGTTCCCCCATATCAGATACCACGATCATGTCCTCTGCCGGAGCAGGATGCGACCACATGATACATGTTTCGACTCAGCTGCCTTACGCAATTACAGTCGCTGTCATATCAGCAATCGGATTTCTGTTCGCAGGATTCATTCAAAACTGGTTCATAGTATTTCCAGGTCTCGTACTGCTCATGGCAGGCATGCTGATATTATTAAAATATTTCGTTATCCTTTCCGGACAACGAAAAGAAAATGGCGGAACACAATGAAAATACTCCATACCTCGGACTGGCATCTGGGAGCATCTCTCGGACAGGAAAAAAGATATGAGGAATTTGAAAAAACTCTCAACTGGCTCACGGATACCGTAAAAAAAGAAAACATCCGGACAATAATTATCGCCGGCGATATTTTTGACAGCAGTCTGCCCTCCAACCGGGCTGCCGGCTTGTATTACGATTTTCTTGCCCGCGTACTGGCTTCAGGTGTAAAACATGTCATAGCCGCAGCCGGAAACCACGATTCGGCAAGTTTTCTGGAATCTCCCGGCAATATTCTGAAACATCTTCACATACATGCCGTTGGGAAAGCAGACCGTAATGCTCCGGAAAAAGCGGTGATCCCCCTTACTGAAGATGACGGAACAGTATCGGCGGTGATTTGCGCGGTTCCTCATCTCCGTGAACGTGACATCCGCACAAGTTCCGGAGGAGAAACAGTCGCGGACCGTAATTCGGCACGGCAGCAGGCAGTGCTGCAGTATTACGAACAGGTATGCTCAGCTGCTGAAAAACTTTATCCGGGAGTACCGGTCATCGCCACCGGACATTTCTATGCGGAAGAGTCGGGAGCTTTTGATTCCGTGCTTGATATTCCTGTCAACTCTCTGCCGGACAACATATCTTATCTTGCGCTCGGGCATCTGCACACCGGACAATCCATTGCGGGCAAAGACCACTTCCGGTACAGCGGCTCTCTGCTTCAGATGAATTTTTCAGATCAGGCACAGGAAAAATCTGTATTGGTCCTCGATACGGCAAATCTGAATGATACTCCTGTAAAGATACCGGTCCCGGTTTTTCAGAAAATACTGAAAATCAGCGGAAACACCGATGAACTGTATACTGCGCTTGACGGACTCAAACTGCAGGGACACTCCGTTTGGATCCACTGCGAAAATACCGGTCCGTTTGAAGTCAACCTCATGCAGAAACTTTCAGCATACTGTGAGGGAAGTGAAGTCAAAGTGCTTTCATGCAGCAATACCCATGCCAATCCGGCAGTTCTCAAACGTCGCCCCAAAGGGGAAAATCTGAAAAATCTGTCTCCGCGGGATGTTTTTCTCAATTTACTGGATGATTTTCCGGAAGAACACCGGCAGAAACTTATCCGGTACTTCGATGAAGCGGTACTGGATATAACCGGAGAAAGCAACGATTTAGGATAGAAGAACAGAATATCATGAAAATCAAAAAACTGCTGATAGAAAATATAAACAGTCTTTACGGACGTTTTGAAATCGATTTTGGATCTCCGGAATTTGCCTCCGGACTGTTTGCGATCACCGGTCCGACCGGCAGCGGAAAAACTACGATCCTTGATGCGATATGCCTTGCACTGTACGGTGAGACTCCGCGGATAAGCGGAGGAGGAGAAAAGATGACTGAAGTGGTATCCAAAGGGACATCCCACTGTCTGGCTGAACTTGATTTTGAAACAAACGGCAAGTCTTACCGGTCAACGTTCGGCTTCGGCTCATACCAGCGCGGAAAAAAAAGCGGCTCTCTTCAGCCTGTACCGGTACACACTCTGGCATGCGGAGGGAAAATCATTACAGAAAAAATAAGTGCGACCCGCAAAAAAATTATCGATATCACCGGAATGACTCCGGAACAATTTTACCGGGCTGCCCTGCTGGCACAGGGACAATTTGATGCTTTTCTCCTTGCCGGACAGGAAAAAGCAGCGATCCTTGAACAGATAACCGGAACCGCAATATATTCAGTCATAGCAAAAAAAATACACGAAAAAAGCCGTTTGCTGAAAGATCAGTTTGACAGGGAAAATGCTGTACTCTCCACTGTCGAACTGCTTGATGAAGAAACTGTAAGACAGAAAAAAGATGAACTTGCCAAACTCCTTGAACAGTCAGCAGACTTACAGCAGCAGCAAAAATTACAGGAGCAATACCAGACTGCCTTCAATGATTTCACTGCGGCAGAAAAAGAACTGCAGAAAAATCTGACGGATCAGGCAGAGCTTGAAGCGGAAAAAAAGGATTTTTCTGACGGCAATGCACGTCTTGCAGCAGGCGAGACCGCACTGCTGATACGTCCGTCATATCAGGATCATCTGGAACTTCAGAAAAAATCCGCTTCACATGAAGCTCTGCTGAAAGAGCTGCTGCAGAAAATGCCTGTTCTGGAACTGCAGAAAAAACAGGCGGAAGAAGAGTGTAAAAAGGCGGAACTCGCATTTCTCACACAAAAAACTGCGGAAGAAAATATCGTCAAAGCGGCACGTGAAGCGGCAGTCATGGATAACTCTCTAGAGGGAAAACGTGTCAGCCTGCGGGAACTGGCATCCGATCAGCAGGAAACAGAAAAAAACATCAAACATCTTGAAGAGCAGTTGAAATTACAGCAGCAAAAGCTGCATGATCTGGCAGAGGCAAAGTCCGGCAGCGCAGCATATCTCGAACAGCATGCAGCAGATAAAGACCTGCCAGCCAGGAAACTTCAATGGCTTGAACAGCTTTCATCCTATCACCAGCAGAAAAAATTTGCTTCTGAATGCAAAAATCAATATCTTGATGCCGAAAGGCTGCTCCGTATGGCAGAAAACAATACTGCCGAAAAAAACAACATCCTCAATACCGCAGCGGCTGAACTTGAAAAGGCAACGAATGAGGAAAAGAAAAAAACAGAAGAATTGCAAAAAATCCTTGACGGCAGTTCATTAGTTTCGCTTGAACGGGAAGAGGAGCTGCTGCAGAAAACCGTTGACTGCATGCGGACGATCATGCTTTATGAAAATGCACGCAAAAAACTTGAAGATGGAGTTGCGTGTCCGCTCTGCGGCAGTACAGAGCATCCGTTTGCCCCCGGCAACATACCGCAGGATACCGGAGAGGAAAAGGCTCTTGCCGGACTCCGGAAAAAAATTTCGATGTGCCGCAGCAAACAGCATGAAGTCGAAACTGCCGTGAATATCCGGAACAGCAAAACTATAGACCTTGAACGTGCCAAAGGTGAACTTGCAAGCTGTAAAACCGCGGAACAGGAAAAAATTGCGATCTGCGGACTGCTGCAGGAAAAACTTCTGCTTCAGACACAGACAGAATCCGGTCTTTTTGATGCTCTCGCCAAAAGTCTGGCAGATTACGGATTTGACTGGACTGATCCCGCCCGGCTTCCGGATGACATTGAAAAAAGATCGGCTGCGATGAAAAATGCGGAACAGCTTCTTGCCACGTTCGATAAAAAATACGCCGCATCCGAACTTGAAGCAGATAATCTGAAAACACAGCTTGACCAGCAGAAAAACACCCTGATCACCATTCAGAAGAAAACTGCTGTGCTTACGGAAGAAGCCGGAAACATCACCCGGAAAAGGCGGGAGCTTTTCGGTGACAGAGATCCCGAAAAAGAAACAACTTCAGCCCACAGAGAACTTGAACTCCGGCAAAAGACGTTCACTGCTGCTTCCGGAATATTGGGAAAGTGCGAAGAGGCCTGCCGCATCGCAGCAGAATCTTACGCAAAAACTGATTCAGATTTGAAAAGGATCATTCCGCAGCTGGAACAGCAGAAAGAAAGATGGCTCGCCGAGTGCAGCAGATACTCGGTGACACCGGAGTTTTTTCTTGCTTCCCTGCTTGATGACAAAGAACTTGCCGCCCTGACAGATAAACGTGCCAATCTCATTCAGCGCACAGAACTTCTGCGGAACGGACACCGGGAAATACTTGCAAAACGTGAAAACCTGAAGCAAAAACTTCCGGCAGATCAAACTCTTGAACAGACACAGAATATTCTCGGAGAAATCATTCAGCGGCAGAAAACACTGCAGCTGCAGACCGGAGCATTGAGTTTTGAACTTGAACAAAATGCCGAAAAACAGCAGAAGCATCAGGAACTCATCAGACAACAGCAGGAACTTCATTCAAAACTCCTTATCTGGCAGGAGCTTGACAGTATGATCGGCGGCAGTGATGGACAGCGTTTTCAGCGAGTTGCCCAGGGCATAACGCTGGATCACCTGCTGGTCAACGCCAATACCGTGCTTCAGCGGATGAACGGACGCTACGAACTCATCCGGCGCGACAGTGAAAAAAATCCGCTTGAGATCGACGTCATCGACCATTGGCAGGGCGATGATATACGTCCATGTGAAAACCTGTCTGGCGGAGAACGTTTTCAGGTATCCCTGTCGCTTGCGCTCGGCTTGAGTTCCATGGCAGGCGAAAAGATCCGCGTCGACTCCCTGTTTCTTGATGAAGGTTTCGGAACGCTTGATCCGGACTCGCTTGACCTTGCCTTGCAGACACTGGCTGCACTTCAGCAGAACGAAAATAAAATAATCGGAATAATCTCACATGTTGCGGCTGTAAAGGAAAATATTCCGGCAGTAATAGAAGTCACCCCGTGCGGCGGCGGCAGAAGCCGTCTTTCCGGAGCGGGAATATCAGACACGGTTCAACAGTAAAACAAGGTTGATTTGCTTTTTTTTTGCAGTATATTATGTAAAGCAACAGTTGAATAAAAAAGTAAAGAAAGAATGAATAAATGCTGAATACAGCAATAATAGGTCTCGGTCTCCTCGGCGGATCCCTGGGACTTGCTTTGAAAAAATGTCCGGTAAAGCGTCTTGGCTGGGCAAGACGGGATATAACCAGAGCAACTGCGCTTGAACTTGATGCAATAGATGAAACATCATCTGATCTTGAAGAAATTCTGCGTAAAGCTGATACCGTAGTTCTGGCTCTGCCGATACCTGCGATCATCGATTACATGCCGGTATGTGCGAAAGTGTGCCGTCCGGGAACTGTCATTACCGATATCGGCAGTATCAAATCGGAAATAATGTCAGCGGCTGAAAAAATCTTCACCGATCCGGCAGGTCCTTATTTTGCCGGTTCCCACCCCATGGCAGGAACCGAAAAAAGCGGCATAGCTTCGGCTTTTGCAGAACTGTACAGCAACGCAGATGTTTTCATCACACCGTCGCAGAACATTCCGGATGAGGCAGTTGCAAAAATTGAAACATTATGGCAGCACCTCAACTGCCATACCTCGATACTGGATGCGGAAAAACATGACCGTCTGGTAGCAGAAACCAGCCATGCACTGCATGTGGTGGCTTCGGCATTGAGTTTATCCATTCTCGACAATCCGGATGAGACAGAAAAACTGTTCCGTTTCCGCGGTTGTGCCACCGGATTCAAGGATACCAGCAGGATAGCATCCAGCAGTCCGAGGATGTGGAGAGAGATCATTGAACACAACCAGCAGGCAGTTCTTGCTGCGCTGGATGGATTTCAAAAAAGTCTCGATGATTTCCGTGCCCTCATACGCAGCGGTGACTTCGACGGTTTTGAAGAAAAATTCACAGCAGGAAAAATTTTGCGTGATGCCTGGCTTAAATACAAAGGTATGAAATAAAAAGATAATGTCCGAAATTTTGTAAAAAATTTATATTTTATCCTTATTCAGATATGTTTTTCTCAATTAAAATACATCACACAGCATGTTTTTTTCAAGCTCAAGAAACGGTTCTGTCTGCAATCGGTGGATGCAGCGTGGAGCAAGGTCGAGTTTTGCGCCGAGTACGGTGCGGAAGTGTACCTTTGTACACGACCAAACCGGCGCAGGCGCAAGGCTCGAGATTGCCCGCGATGCGCCACCGCAGTTTGAACAACTTTCACAAAAAATGGGACAATAACCAGAAAAAGATAATGTATTCCGGAGGTAGTGAAAAATGGCAATGAATATTCAACCGGGACGGATGTCCGGTTCCAGACGCACAACGTCTGCACGCCGCGACCCTGATTTCGGCAAACAGTTTATCCGTGTATTGAAAGTCGTACTGTTTCTGGTGCTGGTGGCATCAGTACCGGTCACCCATATCTATCTGAACCAGCGCATCACAGAGACGGAACGCAAGATCAGGACTTTGAAACTCAACATCAACCGGATCAATATCGAGATCACCAATCTGCGGAACCGCTATGAAGAAAACTGCAGTCCGTCGGCGATCCGCCGGCAGATAGCGCGCTTCGGTCTGCCGCTTGTTCCGGCTGAACCCGGTCAGGTGGTCGCTATGCGCATCATGACCTCACAGGAGGCGCGCAGTGTGGCACAGCTCATGCTCAACCGGCGTTCCCTCGCCTCCGCAGAACGCAGGCCGTTCCGTACCGGAGGCTTGAGACGTGACTAATACAGCGGAGTCGATCCGGCTGCGGATAAAGCTCATTGCAGTATTGTTATGGATACCGGTTGCGATCTATCTGCTGTACCGTTTCTTTCTGGTACAGGTGATAAACCATGATTACTACCATGCGGAAGCCAAAGAACGTTATCTGGCTCAACGGGTGACATCCGGAAAACGCGGAGAGATCTTCGACCGTTCCGGCTATCTTCTGGTCGGCAATGCTCCATGCGTGGAAATCTTCTGCACTCCGGCGAACCTTCCGGAAAAACACCGTATCCGGGTGGCGGAGATCTGTGCGAAACATTTCGGGAAACCGGTCACCTGGTATTATAAACGTCTGGCTCCGGCAGTCAGCAGAAAAATGAAAGACGGTTCAGTCAAAACCGTTCCGTCGCTTTACTTCATGATAAACCGTCAGACCTCACTGGAAACGACGGAAGCATTCAGGAAAGATCTGCTTGAATATTTCCAGACAGAAAAAGAGAAAAAAGCGAAAAAGAAAACTGCCAGGAATTTTCCCGGCGGTTTCATCGCCTACCGCAATTCCAGTTACCGGACTTATCCCAAAGGCAAACTTGCATCGAATATCCTCGGCTATATCAACGTGGTTAACGACTCCGCCGTACCGCAGGGCGGACTTGAGAAAGAATTGAACCGCGCCATAACCCCCGGCAAAGGCAAAGAGATATATGAACGCACCCGGGACGGTATACCGCTCAATTACGGCTACCGGAAATTTTCCCGCAGCCGGGACGGAAAAGATGTTTACCTCACTATAAGTGAGCCCATACAGGCGATCCTTGAGGAAGAGCTGGATGCCGCGTATGCGAAATGGCGTCCTGATACGATCTATGCGGCGATCGCAGATCCTGCCACCGGTGAAATACTGGCACTGGCGCAGCGTCCGACTTTCGATCCGGGTGACCGGTCGACTTATGCTCCTGCAGCTGTGAGAACGAGGATAGCGGAGGATTCATACGAACCCGGATCAGTCATCAAACCGTTCAGCATCGGCAAAGCTCTCGACTGGCATGCGGTAACTCCGGATACCGTGATCGACTGCGAAAAAGGCCGCTGGATATATCTGCGCCGTCCATTGACCGACTCCCACAATTACGACAAACTCACAGTTTCCGGAGTCATCCAGAAATCCAGCAATATCGGTACCGCAAAAGTCGCACTGATGCTCGGCAGGGAAAAGGTGTATCATGCACTCAAACTTTTCGGCTTCGGCAGCCGCACCAATCTGCCGTTCCCCATTGAAAGCAGCGGATATCTGCCGCGTCCCAAACGCTGGGATGGTCTGTCCATAACCCGTTTCCCGATCGGATACGGCATCCGGGTATCGCCTCTGCAGCTGCTGCGCGCCTACTGTGCGCTTGCCAACGGCGGCAAACTGCCGGAACTCAAACTGGTCGACCGCATCGTTGATACTGCTACCGGAAAAACGGAAAAAGAGAATCCGCAGATCATCCGCAATACCTTCAGTGATCCTGCGGCGCACCGTCAGCTGGTGGATATGATGATAACAGTGACAGAACCGGGCGGAACGGCGACCAGAGCGGCAGTCCCCGGGTATCACGTTGCCGGAAAAACCGGAACCAGCCGTAAATATGTCCCCGGCAAAGGTTACGCTTCAGGACAGTATTTCGCAAGTTTTGTGGGCTTCGTTCCGGCGCGTAATCCGCGTCTGGTGATGCTGGTGACTTTCGACAATCCCCGTGGCGCAAGCTACGGCGGTACCGTCGCAGGACCGGTATTTTCCAATGCTGCATCAAGGATATTGAAATACTGGAACGTGCCGCCTGATTTCACTCCGGCAAAAAAGAAGTAAAAAAGCCTGACTGTTCCGGTGCAGGGCAGAAATATCAGTTGTCCCAGACGGAACGGGTCTGCCGCATGGCTTCGTAAAGTGCGATCGACACGCTGTTGGCGAGGTTGAGACTGCGGCTGAACTCACCCGGCATGGGGATTATCCGCAAACGGTCACGATAACGCCCGTAAAGCTCCGGCGGCAATCCGGCGGACTCCCTGCCGAACACCAGATAGTCTCCCGGAGCATACTCCACATCAAAGTAACTGGTGTCGCCGTGGGTGGAAAAAAAGTGCAGTACCGCTCCAGGATTGAGTTCAAGAAACTTTTCCCAGTCCGGATACCGGCAGAAGTGCAGATGGTTCCAGTAATCCATTCCGGCGCGGCGCAGGTGTTTTTCATCGAGGGAAAACCCGAGCGGATCGATAAGGTGCAGGATACTTCCGGTCGAAACCGCAAGCCTGCCGATGGAACCGGTATTCTGCGGGATCTCGGGGGCAACAAGAACGATATTGAACGGGATCATTTTTTACGCTCCAATCTGGCGGCGAACATCAGGTCGCAGTTGAAATCATCCGGAACATGCATGAACGGGGAATCACTTTTTCCGGTAAAGGGATTCCTGTACGGAACCGGTTCAAAGCGTTTATCCATATCAAGAAAACGCCCGATGACCTCTTCATTTTCCTCCCGGAAAGCCGAACAGGTGGCATAAACCAACACTCCTCCGGGTTTGACACAGGAGGAAAAATTTTTCAAAATATCCAGTTGCAATGCTGCGTGGCGGGTAATATCTTCCGGTGAACATATCCACGGATTGCCCGGATTTCTGCGCCACACTCCGGAACAGCTGCACGGAGCATCCAGCAGCACACCGTCAAACGGCTTTACTCCGCGCCACGGCCTGCCGTCGTGCTGACGGACCGTGATATTGGGGTATCCTGAACGGCGGGCACGTTTACGCAGTTCAAGCAGAACTTTTCCGCGAACATCTCCGGCTGTCACAGTACCGGTACGCTGCATGGCTTCGGCAAGAGCAAGAGTCTTGCCCCCTGCCCCGGCACAGGGATCGAACCAGCGTTCACCTTTATGCGGAGAACAGAATGAGGCGATCGCCTGACTGGCAAGATCCTGTATTTCAAAATCTCCGGACTGAAAAGTATTCAGAGTCATGACATTAAGAGAAGAGGCATTCAGAGCCAGAGCATCAGGAAACTCCGGAACTGTTTCAAAACTGATATTTTTTTCAGCAAGTTCAGCAGTCACTCTTTCCATGCAGCTGCGGTTCACTCTCAACCATACCGGCGGGCGTTTCAGGATGCCGGGAGCATATCCGGATGGAACCAGATTTTCAGTCCACCCGGGCAGCAGTTCAGAAACGGAAAACTGCATTTTTATCCCCAGAGCCTCAGCTGCGTTTTCCGCCCCCGGTGCGGGAGGAAGGGGGACTCCGATGAAATCCGCCAGACGGCGGCTCTTATCCGGATCGCTGCCGTCACAGCACAGGGCAAAGAATATCATCGCCGCAAGATCGCGGTTGGCAACACCTTCACTTCCGCTCTCAATGGAGCTGATAACATTTTCCCCGGCAAGTTTCCGCACCCAGCCCCAATGGCGGAGCAGAATATATATGCAATGGTTTATAAGTGCCCGGTCCCGTGAACCGCACTGGCGGTTGCTGCGGTAAAATGCGGCAAGTTCACGGTCCGCCGGACTTTTTCTGCCGGACATACCGCTCAACACCTGCCTTGCAGCGCCGAGCAGCAGATAGATCTGCGCCTTTGATTTTTTTTCAGACAGTTCCACTTCTATAAATTCCGATACATTACAGTTCAGGTTATTCTTCTTGATAATGTAGCACACAAAAAAATTTTTTCAGCTGCAAAGCTGCTTTTTCCCTTAAAAAACATGCACTTTGCTTGAAAATCAGGTTAAACTGTGGCATATTATAAAAATTTTCATTTACATACAGGTTCAATCGTAAACAGGAAAGGAGGCGATCATGACCGCAAAAAATACAGATTTTGCCACACTGAAGTTTCAAGATAAGGAAGTGGTGCTCCCGGTGGCTACCGGTTCGGAAGGCGAAAAAGGACTGGATATCACCGGTCTGCGCAAAAATACCGGTCTGGTCGCACTCGATCCGGGTTTTGTGAATACCGCCTCATGTTACAGCCAGATCACCTATATCGACGGTGAAAAAGGCATTCTGCGTTACCGCGGCATCCCGATCGAAGAACTGGTCCAGAAAGTGATGTTCATCGACGTGGCATACCTGCTGGTACACGGTGAGCTTCCTGATGAGGAGACCAGAAAAGAGTTTTCCAGTCTGCTCAACACCAGTTCACTGATGCACGAGGATATGCGTCATTTCTTCGATCACTTCCCCCAGGGAGCGCATCCGATGCACATCCTCTCGACCATGATCAACGCCATGGCGGCATTTTATCCCAACGTTGATCTGAAATCCATGGCGGACAACATCGACCAGTCCTGCGCCCGTGTGATCTCCATCGTGCGTACCATGGCGGCATTCGTGTATAAAAAGTCTATCGGTGAACCGGTGGTTTATCCGCGTTACGATCTTTCATATTGCGCAAACTTCCTCAATATGATGTTCGACTCACCGGTAAAACCATATCAGATCCGTCCGGAGATCGTGAGGCTGCTCAATATCCTGTTCATCGTCCACGCCGACCACGAGCAGAACTGTTCGACCTCTGCGGTCCGTACTATCGGCAGTGCCCAGGTCAACCTTTACGCGACCATTTCCGCCGGTATTTCCGCACTTTCCGGTCCGCTTCACGGCGGAGCAAATCAGGCAGTCATCGAAATGCTGCACGCCATCCAGGAGGATGGAGATATCGACAAGTTCATCAAAATGGCGAAAGATAAAAACAATCCGTTCCGCCTCATGGGCTTCGGACACCGTGTGTACAAGACTTACGATCCCCGTGCCGCGATCGTCCGCAACGAGTGTGAGAAATTCTTCCGTCACAACAAATACACCGATCCCCTGCTGGATGTCGCCCGCAAGGTCGAAGAGATCGCGCTCACCGATCCCTACTTCGTGGAACGCAACCTTTATCCCAATGTGGACTTCTACACCGGTATCCTTTACCGTGCGATCGGAATTCCGGAAAACATGTTCACCGTGATGTTCGCCCTGGCGCGTCTGCCCGGATGGGTCGCTCACTGGCGGGAAATGATCGGCGACGCCACCAAGATCGTGCGGCCGCGTCAGATCTACAACGGTCAGACCGTGCGTCACGTGCCGGATGATGATTTCAGAAGTTTCTGATAACGGGAGATCCTGAATGGAAATCCTGATATCCGCTGACAGGATCGCAGAAAGAGTCCGGGAAATGGGTGAGGAGATCACCCGTTTCTATCAGGGGAAGCCGCTTACAGTTGTCGTGCTTGCCTCGGGCGGTATCTTTTTCGGCGCGGACATCATGCGCTGTATCGACCTGCCGCTGTGGGCAGACTGTCTCGGCGTTGCAAGTTATGTCAACGACAAAAGCAGCGGAAACGTAAAATGCCGTTCGACACTCAAACTTGATTGTTCCGGACGGCATGTTCTGATCGTTGATGAGGTGCTTGACACCGGTAAAACCCTGTATGAAGTAAAAAAGATGCTTGCAGATATGGGCGCAGCCAGTGTAAGATCAGCAGTCATCGTGACCAAAGATGTCGAACACACGGCACAAGTCACCGCTGACTGGTCCGGATTCACCCTGCCCGACCGCTATCTGGTCGGTTACGGTCTGGACTCCAATGAAGAATACCGCAATCTGCCTTTTATCGCCGCTATTGATTGAGCAATTAAAAAAAGTTATTGTCCAATTTTTTGTGAAAGTTGTTCAAACTGCGGCGGCGCATCGCGGGCAATCTCGAGCCTTGCGCCTGTGCCGGTTTGGTCGTGTACAAAGGTACACTTCCGCACCGTACCCGGCGCAAAAAAAAGACCTTGCTCCACGCTGCATCCACCGATCGCAGACAGAACCGTTTCTTGAGCTTGAAAAAAACATGCTGTGTGATATATTTTAATTGAGAAAAACATATCTGAATAAGGATAAAATATAAATTTTTTACAAAATTTCGGACATTATCTAAAAAAAATGATGAGATTTTCAGCAATCATAAAATCACTTATCCCGGCGATCCTGCTTACCGGATTTGTTTCCGCAGCTGCCCCCTGTGTGATTTTTGAGAAACCGGAACAGAAATCACGTTTTCTTGTCATTGACAGTTCGCAGCTGCGGGATACCGGCAGAAAAATGCGGCAGGTATCGGTGTTTCATCCGCTGTGCAGGATCTATGAATTTACCGAAAAAGAACTGCCCAACGGCATCCGCGGGTACCGGCGGCACGACATAACAGTCAAAGATGACGGTGTAACTCCGGTGAGAAAAGACAGTTTTTCCAGCTGGCGCACTGCCGGAATGATCTTTTCTCCGGTCGCTATACTTGCGATCCTGTATTGCATTTTCATCCGCCGTTCCAATAAAGAAGAGTCTGTACCGGAATATGCATATCTGCTGCTTCCGGTGCTGGTCAGATGTTTTCTGGTCCTCACCTGCCGTGAATACGGTGTGCAGCCGGCAATGGCGGATGAAGCAGGATATTTTCAAACCATATCCGATATGCTGAACGGCAATTTCAGATCGCAATGGCATTTCACCGTCGGCACCGGATTTTTTTATCTTCCGTTCATACTACTGCTGCGGGCAAAAGAATTTTATGATACAGTGCCGCAATTCAATTACTTTGCAGCCCTGTTCCTGGCACCGGGAACACTGGCTCTCGGTTATCTGATACTCCGCAAACTTCAGGTATCCGCAGGTAAAGCATGCATCGCAATGCTGGTCTGGGCATTGTATCCCTTCGTTTTTTTCCACCTTGAGGACTGGAACCGTCACATTTTTCAGTATTTCGCCTATCCTAATTACTGGTTTTCACAGTTCAACGGTCATTTTTATTATTCATTCTGCATCAATGCCGGATTCAACGCCATGAGCGACATCCCCGGCCTGCTCTGCGTACTGGGCTGCCTTTATATGATACTTGCCTTACCGGCGAAACTTCGTTATGCGGCTCTTACCGGAGCTTTATACGGATTTTCATGCATGGTGAGGATCAACTATATCCTGCTTGCTCCGATGTTCGCACTGGTGTATTACACGAAATTCAAAGAGTCGCGGATCATGCTCCTGAAAGCGGCACTGTCAAGCTGCGGAGCATTTCTTGCAGTGTTTTCGTTTCAGATGATCTGCAACACCATCCAGTTCGGTTCGCCGCTTACTTTCGGTTATGTGATGCATTACCCCGGAAACGCCGCGCTCGACCGTCCGGCTGCAGGATTTACCTGGCATACATTTTCAAAATTGACTTTTCTGCGTTATCTTTTCAGGGTAAATCTGCCGGTATTCGCCCTGGGGACTGCAGCATTGTGGAGCATGCGCAGCCGTTTCAATCAGGGATTGCTGATACTTATGAGTGTTCCGGTCGTGCTGTTTTTCTGCGGCTACAGTCACACTTTCTGTGATGCCAGACGTTTTACATTCCCCGCATTTGCCGGATTCATCATGGCAGTTGCGGCACTGGAAATCTGGCGGGAACTCCCCCGGAAAGCGGTCATCATGATTGCCGCAGGCTTACTGGCGATGATCCTGCTTGCCCTGCCGTACAAGGCATTCTGGCGCGGACTTCCTTTCATGACCGGCGACGGTTATTTTCTGCGTCTTGCCGGGATCATCATCCCGGTCTACCTGACAGCAGTCATCTTCCGTCTGATACGGTTTGAGTATTATCAGGCGGCACTGTTCACCTTTTTGAGTGCCTTTATCTTCTATGCGCCGCCCGAAC
>JAZSGR010000088.1:0-6557 GCA_045532825.1 Victivallaceae bacterium
CCACCGCAGTTTGAACAACTTTCACAAAAAATGGGACAATAACAAAAAAATAAATTCCTGAAAACAAGGAGGAGAGGAAAAATGGATAATCAGCTGGTAATGATGGGTAAACGCATCAGGGAGATCCGTACGGTTCTGGATATTTCCACTGCGGAGATGGCACGGATCACCAATATTACCGAGGCTGAATATATTGCCCATGAAGAGGGCAGGATCGACAGTTCATTCACCTTCATTCTCCGCTGCGCCAACCGGTTCGGGGTGGATATAAGTGCGCTGGTCTCCGGAGAGACTCCCAAACTTTCCTTTTACACTCTCACCAAAAAAGGCGGCGGCATGCCGCTCAAACGGCGCGAAGGCTTTGAATACCGTCACCTGGCGTCGATGCTCAAAAACCGCAAGACCGATCCTTTTGTGGTCAAAGCTCCGCCGCAGCCGGACGATGCGCCGATACATCTTGCGACCCATTCCGGCCAGGAGTTCGATTATGTTTTGAAGGGCAGACTCAAGGTCCAGCTTGACGACAAGATCGAATATATGGAGCCGGGAGACAGTATTCTTTATGACTCCTCCCATCCGCACGGCATGATCGCAGTCGGTGATGAGACCTGTGAATTCCTCGCCATCGTGTTTGAAAGTGACGGCAGTCACGAGTACCGCACGGCTCCGGTCCCCGCACCCGATGTCAATGTCGCTCCGGCGGAAACACTGCTCTATCACCGCTTCATGGAGGAGACTCTTGATGAAGACGGTCATCTCAAAGATGTCAAATTCAATATTCCGGAAAACTTCAACTTCGCCTATGATGTAGTGGATGAACTTGCGAAGAAATCTCCGGATAAGACCGCAATGGTCTGGGTCGATGAACAGCAGAACTGCAAAAAGTTCACCTTTGCCGATATTGCCCGCAATTCGGCAAAAGCCGCCAATTATCTGAGCAGCCTCGGTATAAAGAAAGGCGACATCGTCATGCTGGTGATGAAGCGTCATTATCAGTTCTGGTTCGTCATCAACGCGCTGCACCGCATCGGGGCAGTCGCGCTCCCTGCATCCAACCAGCTGCTGGCGAAGGATTTTGAATACCGTTTCAATTACTCGAAGGTCAAATGCATCATCTGTACTGCTGACGGCAATGTGGCAGAGGCAGCAGATGAAGCGGCGGCAAAATCACCGTCGGTTGAATGTAAGATCATCATCAACGGGGAACGTGACGGCTGGCACGATTTCAATGCGGAGCTGCCGCGTTACAGTGACATCTTTGAACGTCCGGCAGACCTCAAAGCAACAGATCCCGGCATCATGTTCTTCAGTTCGGGCACTACCGGTTATCCCAAAGCGGTGCTGCACTCCCAGACTTATCCGCTCGGCCACATCATCACCGCAAGGTGGTGGCACAATGTCCAGCCCGACGGACTGCATTTCACTATCAGCGACACCGGCTGGGGCAAGGCCCTCTGGGGCAAGATCTACGGTCAGTGGCTCTGTGAAAGTGCAGTGCTGGTCTATGACTTCGACCGCTTTATCGCAGAGGATATCCTGAAACTTTTCAGCAAATATCAGGTGACGACCTTCTGTGCTCCGCCCACCATGTACCGCTTCTTCATCAAAGAGGATCTTTCAAAATTCGATCTTTCCAGCCTGAAGTATGCGACCATTGCCGGAGAAGCCCTGAATCCGGAGGTGTTCAACCAGTTCTATAAAGCTACCGGCATCAAGGTCATGGAGGGCTTCGGACAGACTGAAACCACTCTCACCATCGCCAATTTGCTCGGCATGAATCCCAAACCCGGTTCAATGGGCAAACCCTCACCGATGTACGATGTGGAGCTGGTCGATTATGACAATAAGCCGGTAAAATCCGGAGAAGTCGGAGAGATCGTCATCCGCGCGGAAAAGAATTCTGTATGCGGACTCTTCCTCGAATACTTCAAAGATGCAGAACAGACCGCTGAAAGCTGGAAAGACGGTCTCTACCATACCGGTGATACCGCATGGAAAGATGAAGACGGTTATTTCTGGTACGTCGGCAGGCGCGATGATCTCATCAAATCCTCCGGTTACCGTATAGGTCCTTTTGAGATCGAATCGGTCATCATGGAACTGCCGTACGTTCTGGAGTGCGCCGTTGTCGGTGCGCCGGATCCGGTACGCGGACAGGTGGTCAAGGCATTCGTGGTGCTGACCAGAAACCAGCAGCCGTCGGATGACCTGGTAAAAGATATACAGAACTACGTCAAATCCCATACTGCACCGTACAAATACCCCCGGCAGGTGACTTTTATCGATGCCATGCCCAAAACCACCAGCGGCAAGATCCGCCGTACGGTCCTGCGGGAAATGAAATAAACCTGCAAAACAAGGATATATACCGTTATGAAGAGAGTTCTTTCCATTCAGGATATTTCATGTGTAGGCAAGTGTTCGCTTACTGTTGCGCTGCCGATCATTTCAGCGGCGGGCATCGAAACATCCATACTGCCGACCACGATACTTTCGACCCACACCGCTTTCAAAGGGTTCACGTTCCGTGATCTCACAGAGGATGTTCCGCCGATCATCGAGCATTGGAAAAAAGAGAATATCACTTTTGACGGAATTTCCTCCGGTTATCTGGGTTCTTTCCGTCAGATCGAACTGGTCGAACAGATCTTCACCGATTTCCACCGCGACGGAGTGCTGCGTTTCGTGGATCCGGCAATGGGTGACAACGGTAAACTTTATGTCGGCTTCGACAAAGACTTTGCTCTGCGTATGGGGAAACTCTGTGCGAAAGCGGATATTATCGATCCAAACCTGACAGAAGCAGCTTTCATGCTCGGCATGGATTATCCCGGTAGTGATTACGATGAAAAGTATATCCGTGAGCTGCTCAAACGTCTCTGCGGACTGGGCAGTCCGGTTGCGGTGCTCACCGGAGTATCTCTTGAATCCGGACTCTGCGGTGTAGCCGCCTACAATGCTGAAAAAGATGAGTACTGCACCTATTTCAACAAGCATCTGCCGGTGTCTTTCCACGGAACCGGAGATGTGTTTTCCAGTGCGCTGTTTGCCGCGCTCATCGCCGGACAGCCGCTTTACAATGCCATGAAAACCGCAGTGGATTATACTGTTGAATCGATCAAATGCACGATCTCTTATCCTGAACACAACTGGTACGGCGTGGATTTTGAATCAGCCATTCCTGAATTTCTGCGCCTGCTCGGAAAAATCTAACGGAGGAAAAAAATGAATTATACCGGAACCAGAGGCAAATGTGCCATAACCTCATCTGAAGCTATCGCCCGCGGACTTGCGGCAGACGGCGGTCTTTTTGTGCCGGAGTCTTTTCCGCAGTTTTCCGCAGAGGAGATCGGAAAACTTGTCAGCATGGATTACCGCAAACGTGCGGTGGAAGTGCTTGGGAAATATCTGACTGATTTTTCCCGGGAGGAGCTGACCGAATGTGTGGACGGAGCCTATTGCGGCACTTTTGATAATGATGAGCCAGCCCCGCTGCGTGAAGTTGACAGCAGAACATTTCTGCTTGACCTGTGGCACGGTCCGACCTGTGCATTCAAGGATCTGGCTCTGCAGCTGCTTCCGCATCTTCTGACCCGTTCCGCCAGACGCACCATGTCCGGCAAAGACATCGTCATTCTGGTGGCGACCAGCGGAGACACCGGCAAAGCCGCCCTTGACGGTTTCGCGGATGTTCCGGGAGTTAAGATCATCGTATTTTATCCGGAAAACGGTGTGAGTGCCATTCAGAAACTGCAGATGACCACCCAGACAGGAACCAATGTGGCAGTCTGCGCGATCAAAGGAAATTTTGACGATGCCCAGACCGGAGTAAAAAACATTTTCTCCGACCGGAAAATGGCAGAAAAACTTGCTGAACATGGTCTGGCATTTTCCTCTGCCAACTCCATCAACTTCGGACGTCTGGTCCCGCAGATCATTTATTATGTTTCCGCCTACTGTGATCTTTTGAAGTCCGGCAGGCTGAAAGCAGGTGAAAAGTTCAATGTGGCGGTCCCCACCGGCAACTTCGGCAATATTCTTGCAGCGGTCTATGCAAAACGCATGGGTATTCCGGTCAGCAAGTTCATCTGTGCCTCAAACCGCAACCGGATCCTCACCGACTTCATCCGTACCGGCATCTATGACCGCAACCGTGAATTTTATCTCACCAGCAGTCCCTCGATGGATATTCTGATTTCCTCCAACCTTGAACGCATGCTCTACCACCTTTATGATGGAAACTGTGCCGCAGTCGCGGATCTCATGGCATCACTCAAAAAAGAGGGCAGATACCAGGTGTCGCAGGAGGTGCTTGACAAGCTCCAGTCCGAATTCTGGGGCGGCTTCTGCGATGATGTCCGGGCGGAACAGGCAATAAAGAAACTCTTCGATGAGCGCGGTATGCTCTGTGACACTCATACTGCAGTTGCAGTCGATGTGGTGGAACAGTACCGCAAAGCCACAGGAGATGATACGCTCTGCGTTATGGCGTCAACTGCTTCAGCTTACAAATTTGCGCCTGCCGTACTGCCAGCTGTATACGATGGAAAAATGCCGGAAGATGGTTTCGGGATCATCGAAAAACTTTCAGAGGTCACCGGAACTCCGGTACCGGCTCCGCTTGCCGGACTTGACAAGCGCGAAGTCCTGCACAAAAGCTGTGTTGATAAATCCGCAATGGCAGAGTTTGTACTCAATACTCTGATAAAGTAAACTGCCTGCAGTTTTCAGGAGAAAACAATGAAAGTCTGTGCAATCCAGCCGCCGTACGGATATGATCCTGAACAGGCGCACAAGAGTGTGGAGTTCATCATCAACGAACTTGATTCATGTGATGAAAGTTTTGATCTGATCCTCACGCCGGAGTATTCCAATACTCCCGGAACCATTCCGGCGGAAGAGGTCACAGCCTTTGCCGATACATGGCGCAGCAAACTGGAAAAGGCGGCGGTCGCCGCCGCCGGACGCTGCAATGCTGTGGTCGCTTTAAGTTACAGTGCCAAAGCCTGCGGCAAAGAACGCAATACCACCAGAGTTTTTCTGCCCTCCGGAGAAGTCGCCGGAGAATACTGGAAACAGCAGCTGGTGTTGAGCGAACCCGCCGGACACAAAGTGGATAACTCCTATGCACTCGAATCCCGCCGTCCGACCATTGTCGAAGCCAACGGCCTGAAACTTGCTTTTGTCATCTGTTACGATGCCTATTTTCTTGAATACACTGAAGCTCTTGCCGCCAGTCAGCCGGATATAGTTCTGGTTTCCGCCATGCAGCGTGCGGAAACATTTGACAACCTGCGTCTGCTCAACCGGATGCTGGCATTCCGCACCAATGCCTATGTGGTACGCTCCTCTTACAGCATGGGGAAAAACACCGGAGTCGGCGGCACATCCTGCGTTATCGATCCGTCCGGAAAAATCCTTGCGGATATGGAAAACCGGACAGGTAAACTGATTTGCGACATTGCTGATCCCAAGTGGAAATATATGAGGAGCAACAGTTTCGGCGGAGAAATGATCCTGAACGACAGGTTTGTGGAACAGGGACGCACCCCCTGGGCATACCGTCCGGCGGGACCGTTTGTTTCCCTCGATGACAGACGCATGCCGTATCCGAGAGTCTGCGCCCACCGCGGATTTCATACCCGGCTGCCGGAAAACACCATGCCCGCATTCGGCGCGGCGATCGCCCTGGGAGCAGATGAGATCGAATTCGATATTTGGGAGACCCGTGACGGCGTACCGGTGGTGCTGCACGACTCAAAACTTGAACGGGTTTCGACCGGAAGCGGCTTCATCCGGGAAAAAACTCTGGAAGAGCTGGAAAACTGCGATTTCGGCATAAAGTGTCACGCAAGTCTTGAGGGGCTTGGGATCATCACGCTGGAAGACATTCTGAAAAAATTTGCCCGTCACGCAGTCATGAACATCCATATAAAGTCGGTTGCAGGAGAACATTTTTCCCGCAGTTTCATCCGCAGGATCGCGAATCTGCTCCACCGGTACGATTGTGCAGAGCACTCCTATTTCATGGGAGCAGGAGAAGTTCAGGAAGCCGCTATCGAAGTTGCTCCTGAGATCTCCCGCTGTATGGCATCGGAATCCGGCGGCAGGGAAATGATGATCGTTGACCGTGCGATCCAGTACGGATGCAAAAAGATCCAGCTCTTTATGGACCGGTTCGACCAGGCAATGATCGACCGCGCCCATTCCTGCGGCATCCTCTGCAATTATTTCTACTGCGACGATCCGGAACACGCCCGCAAAATGCTGGATATGGGTATCGACACCATCCTCACCAACAGCTATCTGCAGATCGCCCGGGTGCGGGATCAGTATATCAGCAGCAGATAAGAGCTTCTTTCATACCGCATCCGGGACAACAGTTCCGGTATACGGTATGACTTGTGCCTTCCTCCATAATTGATAATGTCCGAAATTTTGTGAAAAATTTATATTTTATCCTTATTCAGATATGTTTTTCTCAATTAAAATATATCACACAGCATGTTTTTTTCAAGCTCAAGAAACGGTTCTGTCTGCGATCGGTGGATGCAGCG
>JAZSGR010000216.1:0-10507 GCA_045532825.1 Victivallaceae bacterium
CATGGCTACGATCCGACTTAGAAACCACCGGGAAAAAGAGTGAATGTTGAGCAGTATGTTCCGTTTCCGGAGAATCGGTAAAACGGCCATTCTTGAACATTTTGCTCCGGATCACCTGCTTCAATTCCGCTGCCTGCTGCAGATAAGCGCTCCGGCCGGTCAACTCTGCCATCGCTTCCAGCGCCATCACCCGCAGACAATTTGGAACCAGACTGACTCCGCCACTCACATAACCATCACGTTCATTCCTCGGCCAGTCGATCAGCTCTTTGTAATATTCTCCGTTGCCGATCAAGCCATCTTCCCGCACCAGTTCATCCAGCAGCCGCCCGGGCAACTCCGGGAGCATCTCTGTCAACATCTGCCGATCTCCGCTGTAAAGGATATAATCCCGTACTATAAGCGGCATCAGCAGACTCCATTCGATGGGCCATGTGTAATTTTCCCGGAAAAACTCCAATGTCCGCCGGGGGATCTCCCGCTCTGCCGAACAGCAGAACCAACCAAGCTGATTGATGTAAGCGTCTCCCTCGTACGGACAACGTTCCCGTTCGCCATCGATAAAGATTCCGAATCCGGCAGTGGCTTTAATGGAGTATTTGCAAAATTCCCAAATCCGGTCAAGTTCACTTGAAGATGATTCAAACTGAGCGTCCCGGTCGTTCCACTGCGGAAAAAGTTCCCGCCGCTTCAACGAAAACACCTGACAGTTTCCGCCGATTTCGGCATAGCGAAAAGGTGCGACCTCCTCCGGCCACGGCGATGGCACTGTATATTTGGCATAGGCCGGAGCCTTATGAGCCGGAATATCAAGTTTGTACCAGCGCCGGGGTGAGTCCAGAGTCACCTTGCCGGATTTAACGCAGCAGCAGCCGCCGGGCTCACGATTGACCCGCCCTGCCCGGGCAGATTCTCCGATGGCAAGTTCAACCACCGTTCCCGGCACCCCGGCAAGCTCAACTTCCAGAGTTCCGAATGCCGCCTTGCCGAAATCATGAAAAAAAATATTGTCAGCCATATTTCAAAAAATCATTCCATCCAGTCACTGTCGATAAGCCAGGTACTCTTTTCCGGCAGCTGCCGCACGGTCTGCGGCGAAACAACTTTGCCATTTTCCCAATCGGTCAGCTTTACCGGGAATTTCCGCTGATCGAGTGAAGATGTGAAGGTGTGAAGAGCTTTTTTTGCACCCGCAAAAAAAGCGTGAAGTGCGCCCTTGCGGGCGTGCGGCATTCTCCGTATGTTTCCGTACACATCCGTACTTATCCGTACAAATAAAGCGTTTAAAAAAATGACGGCAGTGTTGTGAACTGACAACGAGGAGTTTTATAAGGGTAAAGCCTGCAGGCTTTACCCCAACATGTTGGGGTAAAAGATACTTCGCCGTCGATTTCTTTTTTGGAAATCGCAGGATGACCGCAAGCAGTTCAATCAGTGCGGAAAATGCGCCCTCTTTTTTCCTGCGGCAGTTGATTTGCGCAGCGAAGAAACTTTTTGAATTCTCTTTCATCATGCACCTCTTTCTTTTCTGGATGACTTTTGAAATTATCACGGATGTTTACTTATCTTGAAATCATCATAAATCAATCGGTAATGATCCCGTCCGGCTCTGTGAAATAAAAGCGGGTACCGGTACCGTTCTGAACGACATTTTTTATCACAACGTCTTTGACATCCGCCCGCACAGCGACTCCGGCTTTGGGCTGATCTCTGAAATAATTACATCTGGCAGTGACGTTTTCAACTGTGATATCATGCAGATCCCCTTTGGTATATCCGGTTCCGTAGCCGGTATAGATCTCCACCAGATGCCAGGCGCGTTCCGAGGCTTCTTCGATATTTGAGATCGAAATGTTATATACCTGCAGTCCGCCTGCAGCAAGGCAGATGACTGCATGATAGAATCCGGAAACTTTCAGATCATGGATCTTTATATCATGTATATCCATTTTCCGCAGATCATTTCTGCCCAGTATGAGGCGCGCAGGTTCAGAGGGATATACGCAGGGCAGATTTATTTGCCTGGCTTCCGGAGTATCGTATTTTTCCGGAGAAATACCGCATAATGCAGTACACGCGACGGTATCATCAGAGGTATATCCGGTGATGTTCCACACCTCACAATGGTGGCATCCGGCACGGAAATCTATGCCGTCACCGTTTTTGACATCCGTATCAAAGTCGATATCGTGGATCTTCACCTGCGAACAGAAACTGAACGTCATCGCCCATCCTCTGGTCCTGCTGATTGCAAATCCGGAAATTTCAAGACCTTCGCAGTTGGCGAAATTAAGCTGATGACTGCGCCATCCCCAGTAATCCCCGGTCATTTCCATGTGCAGTCTCATGACCCGGTGTCCGACATCGCAGGTCGGATGCGCAGTGGTCATGCGGTTTCTCTCCGGACCGGTCAGCGCCGCTTTACCTCTGCCAAGTATGCGGATGTTCCGCAGCGGACGGACCTCTGTTGCATATCCGTAAGGATCCTGCGGATCAAAGTCGAGATTATCCCCGCGGAAAATATTGTCAAAGACGTAATCATTCTGTTTGAGCATACAGTCGTCGACGATGACGGTAGTGTTTGACGGCAGCACCACCGCTTCAGAAAGATAAAAATCCCTGCCGTCAAAAATGACCGTCCGCTCATCATCACCGGCGGATGCCGCCAGAACGGCACGGACAGCTTCACTGTCGGTCATGCCGGTTTTGATATGATCTTTCACATGATATTCCATTGACATGTCTCCATATCTGTTTGAACAAATTTTTCTGCTTTTCAACTCAAAACGGGATCCTGTTATCCATGAATTTAAGTATCATATCCTTATCCGCATTGTTGAACTTGTACTGTTCGATAAGAGCAGTGAAATAAGCCTTCATGCTGCGGGAAAATATCTGACTGTGGAGTATGATGTCATCAGCATCCGGCATGAACGGATCATATTCTTCACAATACCAGGCATAATCTTTTGCAGTAAGATCATTACGGACAGATATTGCTCCGATCACACTGCAGAATTCTTTCTGGAAACTCTTTGACAGCAGCAGCTGCAGAAATTTCCATATCCTCAATTTCTCTTCGGTGTTCGCAGACGGACTTATATAGGTATGCAGATTGTCGGTATACACATTGATGATCTTCCTGCCGTTGAAACGGTAGGGAATGATTTTGAGATCATCGATATTGACAAAATCGTGTTTTTTGTTCTGAACAGTGATCCATGATCCCTGAGAGAAATCCAGCACCGCATCGCCCTTACCGAAGCATCGGCTGCTCTGTGAACCGGAAAAATAACAGTCACTGATGATTTCCAGCAGACGCTTTCCGGCATATCCTTCAAAATAGGGCTTCCGGGGATTGAGCAGCGGCTCCACGGAATTTGTTTCATGAAGCTTCAAACTGAAAAACGGACAGTACAATGCGCTGAACGGCCACTTTTTGACCAGATCCCAGCTTATGCTGACCGGTAAAACATCCGCCTTGCGGCAGGCAGCAAGAAAAGACTCCCACCACAGGAAATCACCGGTTATTTTCTCCTCCGGAAAACCGGTTTTTTTCAGCAGTTTGTTATTGACCGCCAGCTGGCTGGTATAGGAGTAGAACGGCAGTCCGCCATTCATATTTTTCACCGCATCCGGCATCAGTTTCCGCAGCAGGGAACCGTAACCGTCATAATCGGTGAAGTTGTACAACCCGGGGATATTGTATGTCATTTCCGGCGCACATTCAACGATGATCACTTTATTGCGGCTGTCCGGAATGCCGCTTTCCTGCCCCTTTATCAGGTTGTATACATTTTTCAAATGGACTTTCAGATGCAGGTTGTTTTTTCTGATATGTCTTTCCAGAAGTTCCCCGATCTGTTCCATGATAGAAGGCAGGCAGTAAAAAATGACCTCCAGCTCTCTGGCACCGGCGACAAACGATCCCCTGCCGTTTGCCACATCGACCAGACCTTCTTCTGAAAGTTTTTTCAACGCGGAACGCACTGTGGCATAGCTGGCTCCGAACAGTTTCATCATTTCGCTGGAAGACGGCAGGCAGCTGCCGGCTTTCAATTCTCCGGAACCAAGACGTGAAGTTATATAGTCTCTGATTTGATCGATCGTTCGCATTTTCAACACCCTATCTAGATAGCCTTACTGGTAATATATCCGGTAGAACCGGTTTTGTCAATCGTAAAAAAGAAAATTTTCCGGAAAAAATGGTTGAGAGAGGGGAAATGTAAAGAAGAGTTTCACACAGGCGGTGTTAAAAATAAAGATTTTTTCAAAAAAAACGGTTTTTCGTGTGAAAAGAGGTTGCAATACATCACAAAAATGATATATTAAGTTTGTTTTGTATCCTGCAGAAGCAGGATTTTCACATGGAATATACGGAGTAATTACGTTGAATATATTATATATAAGGTAGAGGGTTGCTGAAGTGAAATATATAGAACTTGCAATCGGTGCGATATTCGTTTATAATTTTGTGCTGTCGCGTTTTCTCGGCATCTGTCCGTTTCTCGGAGTATCCAAGCGTATCAGCACGGCTCTGGGTATGTCCGGAGCCGTGATAACGGTCATGACCATTGCTTCGGCGATAACTGCGGTCATCTACCGTTATCTGCTGCATTTTGAGATCAGCGGCAGAGTTTATGATTTGAGTTTTCTTCAGGTGCTGCTGTTCATTCTGGTGATTGCGGCACTGGTCCAGATCATCGAGATCGCATTGCAGAAAGCAAGTCCGAAACTCTATCAGGCACTGGGAATTTATCTGCCGCTCATCACCACCAACTGTGCGGTGCTCGGCGCGGCGACGATCAATGCTAACAGCGGCAGAAGTGTGCTTGATGCCACGCTTTTCGGCTGCTTTTCCGGAGTCGGATTCGCTCTTGCGCTGGTGCTGTTTGCCAGTCTGCGTGAACGTCTTGAACTTGCCGCACCGCCGCGCGCCTGCGCCGGAACGCCGCTTGCTCTGGTCACTGCCGGTATCCTTGCCATGGCGTTCATCGGATTTTCCGGATTGTGCTGAAAGGAGCAGAGGATATGCTGTATACTGTAGCCGCTGCTGTCGCCGTAATGGGGTGTCTGGGTCTGCTTCTCGGACTGGTGATCGGATTTTTCGCCCGTCTGTTCCGGGTCGAAACCGATTCCAGAGTTGAACTTGTAACTGAACTTCTGCCGGGTGCAAACTGCGGCGGATGCGGTAAAGCAGGATGTTCCGACTTTGCCAAGTCCGTGGTGGCAGGGGAAAATCTTCCGGGCAAGTGTCCGGTTTCCAGCAAGGAGCAGATCGCTGCGATCGCCCTCGCTCTCGGAGTGGACAGCGGTGAAGGATTTAAAAAACGCGCGGTAGTCCGCTGCGGCGGGGACATCCATCAGGTCTCCCGCAAGATCAATTACAACGGCGTACTGGATTGTGCCTCGGCAAGTCTGGTCGCGGGCGGGCCCAAAGGATGCCGCTACGGATGCATCGGCATGGGAAGCTGTATGGCAAAGTGTCCCTTCGGAGCGATAGAGATCGTCAATAATCTTGCTATCATCCATCAGGAGCTTTGCGTCGGATGCGGAACGTGTGTCGCCGTCTGTCCGCGAAATGTGATCGAACTGGTTCCGGCTGACAGTACGGTGCATGTTTTCTGCAATTCTCCGGAAAAGGGACCTGAAAAGCGCAAAAACTGCAAGGTCTCCTGTCTCGGATGCCGCAAGTGCGAAAAAGCCGCACCCGATAAATTCAAAGTCGATGGCTTTCTCGCCCATGTCCGTTACGATGCGGAACAGCTGCCTTCTGCCGATGATGTGGAAAGCATCAAGTGTCCCACCGGTGCTCTGCTCACACTTGAACGGCATAATGAAATCGAAACTTTTGATCCGGAGTTTTCCATAAAATGAATAAAAGTTCACGCAGTGTAATGACATTCAAAAACGGTATACATCCCGTTTATCATGGTAAAGAACTTTCTGAAAATGCAGAGGTGAAGATCCCTGCATTGCTGGAACGCTATACCGTTCCGGTGAGTCAGAATGCCGGAAAACCGCCGGAGATCGTGGTGAAACCGGGGGATAAGGTGAAAAAATATCAGCTTATCGCCAGAGCCTCGGGTTTTGTATCAGCCAATCTGCACAGTCCGACCAGCGGAGAAGTAAAGGGGATCATCGAAGTTCCCGGAGTCACCGGAGTTCCGGTGCAGGCGGTGGAGATCATTCCGGATAAACTGGATGAAGCTCTTGAACCGCTTCCCGCGCTCAACTGGCGCACTTCTGAAGCAAAAGTCCTGCTTGACCGTATCGCCGAATGCGGACTGGTCGGCATGGGCGGAGCCTCTTTCCCCACTCATGTCAAGCTCTCGCCTCCACCGGAAAAAAAGATAGATACCCTCATCATCAACGGTGCGGAGTGTGAACCGTTCCTCACCGCCGATCACCGTCTTATGCTTGAAGATCCCGCCTCCGTGCTTGCCGGAGCCGCCATCATGGGCAGGATACTCGGTATCAGCCGGGTGTTCATCGGCGTGGAAATGAACAAAGTCGATGCCATAGAACTGCTGAATTCCCGGGCAGGAGAATTCAATGTGGAGATCGTTCCGCTCAAGGTGCAGTATCCGCAGGGCAGTGAAAAGCAGCTCATCAATGCCATCACCGGCAGGGAAGTTCCCGCAGGCGGTCTGCCCATGGATGCCGGATGCGTGGTCCAGAATACCGGGACCGCCGCCGCTGTCGCAGATGCCGTACTGCGCGGTATCCCGCTGATCGAGAGGATCGTGACCGTGACCGGCAGTGTCGTCAAAACTCCGGGCAACTGGAAACTGCGTATCGGCACTCCGGTGCTTGAGGCGGTGCGGATGGCAGACGGAGTCACTGAAGAACCGGGCAAGCTGATCCTCGGCGGACCGATGATGGGTTTTGCCCAGAAGTCCTTTGACGTTCCGGTATCAAAAAATACCAGCGGTATCCTGCTGCTGCCAAAGAGCCAGGCGGTGAACTACCGCAGTGCCAACTGCATACGCTGCGGACGCTGTGTTCAGGGGTGTCCGATGCACCTGATGCCGTGTGCTATTGCCGCAGCGGTTGAAAGTTACAAGTTCGACATCGCACAGCAGAACCATGTCATGGATTGTCTGGAGTGCGGAGCGTGTGCTTATGTATGTCCTGCCAAACGTCCGCTGGTCCAGCACAACCGCCGTGCCAAGGCGGAGATCCGGCGTAAAATGATAAAAAAATAAACTGTGGAAAGAACGGTATATTATGGATGATATGAATAAAAACGGTTCTGACGGCGGAATAAAAATGCCCTCCGGTGACTTGCTGGTAGTCAGCAGTTCACCGCATCTTTCCGCACCGGAGACCACTGCGCGGATCATGGGAAAAGTTCTGCTTGCGCTGGTATTTCCGGCAGCGGGCGGTATCTGGATCTTCGGCTGGAAAGCGGCGTGGGTGATATTTCTCACCACCATTTTCTGTATAGCGGCGGAGGCGCTCTGGTGCAGACTTGCCGGAAAACCGGTGAAGGCAACCATTATGGATGGCAGTGCCGCTGTCACCGGTGTGATACTTGCACTCAACATGCCTGCGGATGTGCCGTTTTACGTTCCGCTCATCGGTGCATTCATTGCGATATGGCTCGGCAAACAGATATTCGGCGGACTCGGATACAATCCGTTCAATCCGGCGATCGTCGCCCGTGTGGGTCTGCTCATTGCGCTTCCTGCGGTGATGACGACCTGGAGCATTCCGCGCGGCATGGATAACACTTATCCGGAACTCCGTGAGTTCCGGACATCCGTCGATGCTGTCACCTGTGCCACACCGTTGAGTATCGCAAGCACCACGCCCAAAATATTGACGGATGATCATACGGCAAAGATGAATTTTGAAAAAATAGATACTCCGGAACTGCTCAAACAGTATTTTCTCGGACGCCGCGGCGGATGTATCGGCGAAGTTTTCATTCCCGGTATCCTGATCGGTGCGCTGCTGCTGGTCGCATTCAACCTGATAAACTGGCGGGTCCCGGTATGTTATGCCGGAACGGTGGCGGTCATCACCGGACTGGTCAATTATTTTTATCCGGGAGTCACACCGTCACCGCTGTTTCATCTGCTGACCGGAGGTTTATTGTTTGCCGCAGTTTTCATGGCAACAGACATGGTCACCTGTCCGATCACCGGGACCGGATGTGTGATATTCGCATCAGGCTGCGGTGTTCTCACCAGTGTCATCAGAATCTGGGGAAATTATCCGGAGGGAGTAAGTTTTGCCATACTCTTTATGAATGCCCTGGTTCCTCTGATCGACAAATGCAGTGTCAAGCGTCCGTTCGGCTACGTAATGAAGCGCAGAAAGGTGGAAAAATGAAATTGAAAGACAATGAAAATCTGGTCGTTCTCGGTATCTTTCTGGGATTGACCGGTCTGTTTTCTGCGCTGGTGCTGGCGGTGGTATCGCACTTTACAGCCCGTCCGATAGCAGAAGCGGCGGCAAAGCGCGAAGATGCGGCACTGCGGCAGGTGCTGCCGGTGTTCGACAATGATATAAAGGAAACAAAAGTTGCTGTAAAAAGTCCGGCTGGCTGGCAGGTGCAGTTCATGACCGCAGGAAACAATGGAAAAATCGCAGGGTATGCCGCAACTGTGAGCAATCCTGCCGGATATGCCGGAAAAATAACCATGCTCGCCGGATTGAATACTGACGGTACGATCAGAGCTTTGCTGGTAACTGAACACAATGAAACTCCCGGACTGGGTGCGGAAATATGCAAACGTGAATTCCGCAAAACGGTTTTCAATCTGACGGAACCGCAGCCGGATGGACTTGCTCCCAATAAATATCTGGATCAGTTCAACGGCAGAAAAGTTCCGTCAGGCGGCTGGAGCATCACCAAAGACGGCGGCGATGCCGTTTATGCGACCGGAGCCACGGTCACCAGCAGAGCGGTGGTGAAATCAGCTTCGGAAATCACCGCTGCTTTCATCAAAAACCGGGAAAAGATCAATGCCGCATTCCGGAGGGATAAATGAAAAAACTGTTTTCGATTTTCACTAACGGTATCTGGAAAGAAAATCCGGTGCTGGTACTGCTTCTGGGAACCTGTCCGACGCTTGCGCTGACGACATCGGCGACCAACGGCGCGGGCATGGGACTTGCCACGACTTTTGTGCTGGCAGGCAGCAGTTTTGTAGTCAGCTGTATCAGCGGTATCGTACCGCGCAAGATCCGTATTCCGGTCTATATCGTGGTGATCGCGACCTTTGTGACGGTGGTGGATCTGCTGCTTCAGGCGTATGCACCTGCGGCACTTTATTCTGCGCTGGGGATCTTCATTCCGCTGATCGTGGTAAACTGCATCGTGCTGGGACGTGCGGAGGCATTTGCTTCAAAGAACAATCCGTTTTATTCTGTTCTGGATGCGGTCGGCATGGGACTGGGATTTACTCTGACGCTTACCATGCTCGGAGCCATCCGTGAATTTGCGGGCGGCGGTTCGATATTCGGCATCAAAGTCATCACGGCATGGACGACGGATTTTCTGCTGCCGACATCGGCACCGGGAGCATTCATCATTGTCGGAGTTATTCTTGCTCTGCGTAATTATTTCAAATCCCGTGCGGCGGTAAAAGCGGGCAAACTCTACGTTCCCCCGTCCGGACTTGACTGCCGTCACTGCAACATCTGTTCACTGAATGAAAATGACTGAAGAACCGTCACTTCCCGTCATCGGCAAATATCTTGCCGCCTGCGGTGCAGCATCGCGGCGCGGTGCAGTGGAGCTGGTCAAAGCCGGCAGAATCACTGTAAACGGTGAAGTCGTACTTGATCCGTCATTCCGTGTCAAAAGTGACGACACTGTGGCATTTGACGGCAAAAAAGTGACGCCTGAATCCGTCAAACGTTATATCATGCTCAACAAACCGCGCGGTTACACCTGCAGCAATTCCGACGGGCACGCGAAGAAGCTTGCCGTCGATCTCATCGGAGTACCGGAGCGTTTATTTTCAGCCGGCAGACTGGATAAGGACAGTGAAGGGCTGATAATATTTTCCAATGACGGTGATTACGTCAATACGCTGGGGCATCCGTCATTCAGTGTCTGCAAGCGTTACCACGTCCGTCTTGACCGGGAGTTGACGGAAAAGCAGATCCGGATCCTTTTGGACGGGATCACGGATAACGGGGAGCTGCTCAAACCGGAGGCATTAAAAAGGATCGGACCGGCTCTGTATGAATTTACTTTGAACGAAGGCCGCAACCGTGAGATCAGACGCATGGCATCATTCTGCAATGCGCAGGTGCGTCGGCTGGTGAGAGTTTCGGTGGGAGAGCTTGAGTTGAAGGATCTTCCGGCGGGCAAGTGGCGCGAATTGTCAGAGGAAGAGATACGCAGGTCGCTGATACCCGGCGCCGCGCGCTGAAAAAAAATAAAAAAAATAAAAATTTTTGCCACCGGGTGCTACCCGGACGTGATCAAACGGCGGAACGTTTGACGCCGCCTTAAAATGGCGGGGGAATTTAAGCTCTGCGGTGC
>JAZSGR010000152.1:0-7799 GCA_045532825.1 Victivallaceae bacterium
TTTTTGAAGCGCACTATGCGACTTCGGTGTTCTTGGATTAACATAAATCCGTTTTTATCAAGAGGCAAACCATTTTTTGTTTTCAGACATAAAAAATGAGAGACCTCTTGTGTCTCTCATAATATCTACGCCGTGACAAGGTGTACCGCCAAATCACATGCATGCGCCACCGCAGTTTGAACAACTTTCACAAAAAATGGGACAATAACTGTCAATACATTCCTGCGACCTCTTTTGCCATGAAGAACTCTGCGCCCATATCTTTGAGCATGCGGATGAGTTCGTCAAACTGTTCAGTCGCATATTTTCCGCAGTTTTTGATGATAAAGGGATCAGGCAGCACTGCGCCTTCACCTGAGTAGATCAGACCTTCCGGCATAGCTTCAAACTCCCAGGGGTGCATATAGAAGCAGAGGAAAGGTTCGGCATTCTTTTCTTCACAGTATTTGACATATCCCTCGATATCCTTGCAGACAGCCGCCGCACTTTCAGTTCTCCAGCGGGGCCACTGGTCAAGATCACGTCCATACTGGTCATTGGAAGGCAGAGAGAGATTGGCAAAATTGGGGATCTCAACGATCTTCATATCACCGTCTTTGGTCCAGTCATCTTTTGAGGGATGATAGGGGGAGATCCGGTCACGGTAGAAATACATGGGATAAGTTGCATCAGCGATATATCCGAGTTTTTCCAGAGCATTCACGACCGCAGTCGATCCCCAGAGACGGGGACAACGGAACGATACCGGACGGATACCGGTGATATCTTCGATCATCTGCGTATTGATCGCAAGACGGTTTTCGACCTCACTTTCCAGCACGGGGTAGACTCCGGGAACCTCAAACAGGGCATCACCGACAGTTTCATGGAACAAAGAGTGAGCACCGACCTCATGACCTTCGGCGATCAGTTTCTTTGCCACATCCGGATTATTTTTGACAGCATCACCGGTAAAAAAGAAAGTGGCTTTTATACCGTGTTTATCCAGTACTGACAAAATATTTTCAGTTCCGGGTTTGAACCCTTCGTAGTTGCTGGTCCAGCTGCCGATATCAGTTTCCATATCGAAACCGAACATCACTTTCATTTTTTTCATGGCAATATTCCTTTCAGGTATTGGTTATTTGATATTAATCAACGTTTTTTGCGATACAAATTATAATGGTACACAAGAATACCGTGGGCTATGCCTCTTGCGATCTTTTCCTGATAGACCGGATCATTCAGCTTGCGTTCTTCTGCAGGATTGGAAATAAATCCGATCTCGACCAGCACTCCCGGTGCAGAAATATCCCGCAGCACAGCAAAACGTGCCCGTTTCACTCCCCGGTCGACAGCTCCGGTACGCCGGATAAGGGCATTCTGTATCCGGCAGGCGAGCGCAAAGTTATTGAGATCCCAGCGGTTGGCACTGTTGCGCTGCAATTCCGCCTTGCCGCTGGATGACGGTGCATCAGCAGGAGTAAGACAGAATGTTTCCACGCCGGTCACTTTGGTATTTGCTGCAGCATTGACGTGGATAGAGACAAAAAGATCACTTTTCTTCATCCGCTGGATCGCACTGCGGTTTTTCAGCGGTACAGCAACGTCCCGGTTGCGGGTCATCTGCACCTGATAACCGCAGTTTCGCAAAATAGCAGCCACCCGGCGGGTTATTTTCAATGTGATATTTTTTTCATGGGAAATTTTGCCGGATGCTCCTTTGTCATTGCCGCCATGTCCGGCATCAAGAGTTATGCAGTTGATCCTGTGCCCCGGAACCATTGACGGCGTAAACAGCACACTGAAAGTTGACCGCCAGTCGGATTCCGACACATACACACTGCCTCCGCTCAACACAGCCGGATATCCCAGCATAATATACATATTGTTCCAATACATGCGGCGTCCGGTAAGCTCAAGCTGCAGCTTGCGTCCCGGACCGGTAAATGTCACTGTTTTACCATCACGTATACACCGCATGCTGCACATGGCAGAGATCCGGCTGATATTGCGGCTGTTCCTGCCCTTGATCTTCACGACCGGAGGCAGATACCCGGGAGCAGCATTGCATATAAGACACGCAAAGAATACCCCGGCGTACAATATTTTTTTTACAACTGACAAAATAAGTTCAATCCTTATACAGTTCAAGTTTCACCAGTTCGTAACAGTCTTCCGTCGGCGGATACATGGCATTTATTCCGGGAGCAAGTTCAACGCTCTGACTCAAACTGCCGAGAACAAATGATTTTGCTTCACACAAAGCCTGTTTCCAGGGGTAATCAAGCGTAAGACCTGCGGTAAGAGCAGCAGAGAATGTGCACCCGGTACCATGAGCGGCATACCGTCCGGCTTCCGCAAGCGGTGAAGTCAGACGGTAGAGTTTGCCGTCACGGCACACTGCATCGACGGCGACATTCAAATCAAGATGACCGCCTTTGAGTACAACAGAAACACCGAAGCGTTCATGCAGCGCCAGAGCAGCATCAAAAAGCTCTTTTTCTGAAGCGATTTTTCTCTCATCACCGAGAATAAGTTCAGCTTCCGGCACATTCGGAGTTATCCATGCTGCAGCAGGCAGAAGTCTGCTGCGGAAGACCTCAAGCAGCTCCCCGCCGCCGAGTGATGAACCGCAGGTGGCGTACAACACCGGATCACAAATCATTTTTATCCGGTATTTTTCAGCCGCTGCTGCGACAGTTTCAACGATTTCCGGATCGGCAAGCATTCCGGTTTTCATGAATGCCGGAGCAAAACAGCTGACAACAGCATCAATTTGAGCTTTCACCATTTCCGGAGACATCGCTTCGATCCTGGTAACATGACGGGGATTCTGCGCAGTGACAGCCGAAATTACACAGCAGCCGAAAACCCCGAACGCATTGAACGTTCTGAGATCAGCTTCGATTCCGGCACCGCCGCCCGAGTCACTTCCTGCCACGGTAAGGGTCAGAGGATACATCCGGCGGATAGATTTTGATTTTTTATCAGACATAAGTTTGTTTTTATGCAACCTGTGTATTATATTTCTTCAGTGACATTTTTGTCTTGTCAATAAAGATACATCTTAAATTGAAAAAAAACAAATCAAATGAAGCATATTATATCATTTTTTATCATATTGATGATATCAGCAGCGGGAGCGCGGGAGATCCTTCTTCAAAACGCCTCCCCTGCCGTGCTTGACGAAATAAACCGTATCGACAGGATCGTGACCGGTTCGTTCCGGTTGAAAAAACACAGCCGTTCGGCGAAAAAACTTTCTGTCGTCATAAAAAAATGTGATCTTCCTTTGATGAAACTCAATGGAGATACCCTGACACTCGAACTGCCGGAAAGATGTGATATCACAAAGGAGAGAAAAGTTTTCAGGGCTCTGGTTTCAGCCTTGATACTCAGTTCAGGATGCAGCAGGATCGGTCAGGATGCCGTCAACGCTGTTCCTTCCTGGCTGTGCTGCGGTATTCTCCGGAAATTCTTTGATTATCGGCAGTCGGAGAGATTTCTGCACGGCATACACAATTTTCCTGCGGCAGAAGCCCTGTACGCATCGGAACAGTTTCCTGATCCCGCAAAATTGCCGGAACTGCCCGCTGATCTTGCGCAGGAATGCATAAGTTTGTTTATGGAATACTCGCGCATCTGGCTGGAAACAGCAGAGGATCTGAAAATGCTCCAGCCGTACGCGAAACAATTATGCAACACCGCAGATTATACCCAAGTCAACCGGAAACTGGAAAAGGAACTTGCAGCCGCAGTCACGTTTTCCGGTTCCGCAAACAACAGCACGATAGAAAGGGTGCTCTGGAACTCATACCATCCGGAACCGGCTGCACGGAAACTGCGAAAATTCCGGCAAATGCTCACCTGGCAGATGCCGGAACTGGATAAAGACGGCAATGCAAAAGAAAAAATGATAACCTGCCGTATACATGAATTGCCCGGACTGCTGGCAGGACGTCCGGATTCCCTGACTCAACGAAAAGGAGCAGCCAAACAGATCAGAGATTATTCTGCCGGATGTACTTATCAGGAGATACTGGAACTTCAGAAACTCTCCTACACCGTGTATAACGCATATCAGAACCTGCCGGAGTTTTCAGAACAGATCAGCAGGATATCGGATTCGGTACACTCAAAGCTGAAAAAAAGACAGCAGATCGAAGATTTTCTTTTCCGGACAGAAACAGTAAGTGTTTCTCCGGAAAAAACTTTGCAGCAAACACTGTCGATCAGACAAAAAAACAATTCTGTCACAGAAGACCAACTGCGATTTCTGCTTGAAATCGAAAAAATTTACAATGAATAAAACAAGGTATCCCACATGTCAAAAACGCCTTCAGAACCTAAAAACTTATTACTTCAAATAATGGCACTGATGATAATCCTGCTGCTGGCAACTGCAGTTTACCATGCTCTGCGGCCGGGGATCGGCAGATTGACCGCTGACTTTTTTTACCCTTATCTCAAGGTATCCAGAGTTGCAGTCAATTCGATTTCCGACCGCACATTGCTTTCTTTCAGCAGAGCTGAACTTGCTGCAAAACTGGAACAGCAGCAGAAATTGAATGAGACTCTTGCCTTCCAGGCGGCTGCCGCCGAAGAACTGCTGCGTGAAAACCATAATCTCCGCCGTTATCTCGGAATGAAAGTTCCGGAACAGTGGGATTATCTGGTTGCTGAAATCATGCTGCGCGATCCTCTGCTGTGGCTGGAACACTTCACTATCGACCGGGGAACTGCAGACGGAGTGGAACAGGGCGATGCAGTGATCGACGTTTCAGAAAACGGCACGCCTTTACTGGTGGGAGTCATTGGAAATTGCGGCAAGCACAATGCCGAAGTCATGACAGTATTCAATCCGGATTTCTGTTTTTCTGCCGGGATCGGTTCGGAACGCATAACCGGCTTCATCAATACCGGCGGACGCAGCAGCAGAGAAGGCAGGATACCTGTCGGCTATCTCTCAGCGACCCAGTCTCCAGCCGTCGGCAGTGCTGTATTTACAACAGGTTTTGAAAAACGGATCCCCAGCGGCCTTAAAATCGGTGAACTGGAACAGCTTGAAGAGAGCAATCCGTTGTTCTCCGGCTCAAACCGCAATTCCGGATTGATCCGCCCGTCATTCAATCCCAACCGGCTGCGTTTTGTCATCGTTGCCAGAAGACATCAGAAGACACGGTGAAATGAAATACTTTTTTGCGATCATAACCATACTGCTGACTCTGCTGGCTGACCTGCTCAGCGGAAATCTTGGATTTTCCGTTTCGCTTACGGTCTGCGCACTGATTTATTTTTCCGGAGTCACCGGCAGAAGCTTTGCGTTTGTTTCAGCCATTGCCGCCGGATTGTTTCTGGATATGTGTTATGCAAGAGCAGCAGCCTTTTCACCGCTGGTGCTGTTGCTGTCTGTAATTACCGGATCAATGCTTGTTCCTGATACGGAACACCGCACCGTACTGACACGCAGTCTGCCTGCCGGAGCTGTCGCCTGCGGAGTATTTGTTATAAGCAATGCTGTTACATTAAATTGTATTTACGGCAAATCCGGCTATCCGTCAAGCGTGGCGGCTCATCTGATAACCTCTATGCTGTCAGGTTTGATATGCTATCCGCTGCTGATAATAATTCTTGATGCAATTTCTGCAAGACTTGATCTGCAGAAATATCTTTCCGGAAATCCTGCGGATATAAGTATTGCAAACTCATCCACCGGACATCTGCCGTATGAAACAGCTTCAGGAAGGAGAAAACGCAAATGACTGACAACAACGGAATAAAAAGCACGGCAAGACAGGAGGAACTGTGCCGTCTGCGTATTTTGCTGCCGGCTTTTCTTTCCATGCTCGGACTGCTGGTCATTGCGGTAACGCTCTATCTGGAGCAGATATGTTCCGGAAAAAATCATCAGCAGCAGGTTTCACTGCAGTCGCTGCGTCAGATACGTATTCCGGCAAGGCGCGGACTGATCTTTACCTCTGACTACAAAGCTCTGACGGAAAACCGTTCAGCTTTTGAACTGCTGTTTTATCCGGGCGAGATGCGCAAAAGAAAGCGCAAACAATCGGTTGAACACATGCTTGAATGTGCAAACACGATATCGGCAGCAGCCGGAGTAAAACACAGTCTGACCGGCAAATCCATTATCCGTCACCTCAATACCCGTCCCGGTCTGCCGATCCATGTATTGCGTGACTTGAGTGATGAGAAAGCAGCCAAGGTGATGGAAGCGGCAAGAGGTATCCGCGGAGCACTTGTCCAGCCGATGGATACCAGAAGTTATCCGGAAAAACGTCTGGCTTGTCACCTCACAGGATATACCCGTCCCGGTGATCCGAAGCAGGCACCGGACAGAAACGATTTCTTTTATTATCTGCCTGATGATGTCGGCGTTTCCGGAATAGAAAGGTTGTGTGACGGTCTGGTAAAATCCAACAATCAACCGGGCTTGCGCGGCATTCCCGGGTATTCACTTATCCAGGTAGACAATCTCGGATATGCAAGAAAAAACCTTATTGAACGGATTGACCCGGTAAACGGCAACCATGTGATAACCACTATAAACAGTCATCTTCAAAGTACAGCAGAAAAGCTTCTGCTGTACCGCAGCGGCGCGCTGGTTGCGGTCGATGCTTCCAATGGTGATATACTTGCAGCGGCTTCTGCCCCCGGATACGATTTGAGCATGTTTGTTCCGCGCATATCACGGACAGATTATGCGAAGCTGCTGAACGATCCGGATCGTCCGCTCTTCGACCGGGCACTCATGGGAGTTTACCCGCCCGGATCGATTCTGAAACCGCTCATGACACTTGCGTACCTCAAAGCCGGAGTCGATCCGGCAAAAAGAATCGACTGCAAAGGATACAGTGAGATCTACGGTATCCGCATCCGCTGTGCTTCGCACCGCAGAGGAGGCCACGGGGAACTTGACATGATAGAAGCATTGAAATACTCCTGCAACGTCTACATGATAGAATATGCAAAATCACTCGGACTGTATCCGATGCAGGAGATGCTCCACCAGGCAGGATTCGGCATAAAACCGGGAAGCGGACTGCCGGAATCCGCCGGTATATTCCCGTCTGACGAACTGAAAAAATTGCGTACACGGACAAGATGGAACACTTATGACACTGCACTTTTATCCATTGGTCAGGGATTGATCGGGATAACTCCGCTGCAGGCTGCGCTCTACTGTGCTGCTCTTGCCAACGGCGGAACAGTCTGGAAACCGAATCTGATCCTGCGCATGGTCGACCAATCCGGCAATGACATCTGGCAGCGTACACCGCAGGCAAACGGCAGATTGGAAATAACTCCGGAACATCTGCAAACGGTTGCAAGAGGAATGTTTGAAGTAGTGAACTCTTCAGACGGTTCCGGACGCGAAGGCAGAGTTGACGGATTGCAGGTATATGGAAAAACCGGCTCGGCAGAGTACGGCAGAAAAAACAATTTCCGTATTTATGCCTGGTTCATCGCCTATGCGAAAATCAACAGCAGGACCATTGCCCTTGCCATAGTCGCCGAAGACGGTGAAAGCGGAGGAAGGACCTGCGCCCCGATCGCAGCTGAATTTTTTTCAGCAGTAAAAAGTTCTGAAAAATAGATAATGTCCGAAATTTTGTGAAAAATTTATATTTTATCCTTATTCAGATATGTTTTTCTCAATTAAAATATATCACACAGCATGTTTTTTCAAGCTCAAGAAACGGTTCTGTCTGCAATCGGTGGATGCAGCGTGGAGCAATGTCGAGTTTTGCGCCGAGTACGGTGCGGAAGTGTACCTTTGTACACGACCAAACCGGCACAGG
>JAZSGR010000207.1:0-4273 GCA_045532825.1 Victivallaceae bacterium
CCCGGGGGCTGCATAATTACTCCTCTGCTGCGGTCAGACGCAGCTTAAACGCCATGAATGCCGGAAAAACAAAAACGGTACGGATACCAAAAATCATCCGACCGTTTCAATACGATATGTTTTTCAGCAATTTTCCTCTGCTTACATTATAATGCCTTCTGACAGAAACTCAAACATTTTTTTGCAAAAAAATGAAAATTTTCCGGAATTTTTTCTAAAAGTCACTGTTCCCTATATGGGCAGATAAAATTCAGACATCGATATTTTACTGCGATGCCTGAATTTTTGTATTTTACTGATTAAGTTGGAAAAAAGCATCACGCCTGATCTGTGTGATGCTTAAAGAGTTGAATAATTAAATTTAGAAATTGCCTCATGATACAAGCAATACGAAATGACGCCATCAGCTCATTACAGAACAAAAACAAAAATTAAAATTGGCACCAATTTACCACGGACTTTTACAGACAATTACGGACAAGGGCATTTCAAGATGATTTATCCGTTTTTGTCCGTTACCGTCCGTATCGGTCCGTCATATCAAAGAATGATTTAATTGCAAATTTCTGCTTTCCATCTTGTTATATAGAATGGCACCGGGTTTCCTGTTTACCCGCCAGTTTGTCAAATCGTATTTGAAAAATACTCCATCATGGGTTATATTAATCCGTGATGGAGTAATGATGGAGTATTCTCTATGAGTAAAACCATTTTGTGCGATAATTTAAAAGCCGGACTTGACCGCTTCCGCCCTTTCCCGCCGGAAACATTGGCTTCACTGCGTAACTATTACCGGGTGGGCTTGACCTGGTCGAGCAACGCATTGGAGGGCAACAGCCTGACCGAGTCCGAAACCAAAGTTATTATTGAAGATGGTCTTACCGTTCATGGCAAACCTTTGCACGATGTATACGAAGCGTTGGGACACGCTGACGCATACGATTATATTCACTCAATGGCAGTTGATAAGGATTTGGAAATCAACGATATTCTCAAACTGCACGAACTTTTTTACAAACGGATAAATCCGGAGCAATCAGGAAAATTCCGGAGTGTAAAAGTTTTTATAAGCGGCAGTCGTTATCCATTGCCTGCCCCGGAAAAAATCGCCGCATTGATGGATGAATTTATTACGTGGCTGAATGAAAGTGAAAATAAATTGCATCCGGTAATACTTGCGGCGGAAGTGCATAAACGTTTTGTTTTTATCCATCCATTTATTGATGGTAACGGCAGAGTTGCACGGTTGATGATGAATTTGATTCTGATCCGGCATGGTTATCCGGTTGCGATCATTCCGCCGGTTCTGCGTGCTGAATATATCACTTTTTTGGAAATTGCCCACCGGACTCCGGAAAAATTTATTGATTTCATCGTAGATCGGGAAATCGACACACTGCGGGAATTGCTCCGGCTGTTGGGAACTGATGTTGCTGCAGTCACCGGAACTCCATTGTCCTCCGATTGTGAGAAATTGCTGCAAATTCTGAAAAATGATCCCGGCTTGCGGGTTCCGGAATTGATGAAGCAACTGCAAAAGAGCCGACCTACCGTGGAACGTTATCTGCGGCAATTGCGGAAAAAAGAGTTGATCGAATTTCGCGGTGCCCCCAAAAATGGCGGGTACTTTGTAAAATAATCATTTGAACCGTGACATTCCACAAAGTGCGGTAAATATTTGAGTAATACGCTATTTTCTCAACAGTAAAATTTGAGAAAAGGCGACAAACCGGTAATAAAATTTTACTCTGACAAAAAGTCGAAGATCAGCGCATCGCCGCCGAAGAGTACATCGCTCATCTCGCGGAAAAAGAGGTAAAACCTTCATGGTGGAAAGAATTGCTGCAGCGTATACGCATGGCTTTCTCGCGCCTGCCGCATTTCAAAGAAGTCCGCATGACGGACGATCAGATCAATATCCTGCTCGCCAGAGCTTCACGCAAAATGCGCCGCGGTATGTTCGATCGCAAGTCCGTTGTACTTGCGGACGGGAACGGACAGAAACCGACGGATACGGATGGAGTGCGGTTTGCGGTTGGTGACAAGTTTTCTCAAATTAAAGATGCTTTGCCGCAAGAAGAAGGAAAAGTTCCGCTATTTACAGAAAAATACAACTCTGTATCAAAAATTCTTCCAAAACTGGCAGATATTTTTAGTAGATTTCCCAATGACACTGTAGCTGCCGACGGGGCAACCGTGCTTATCAAAAATCCTGAAAATGGTAAAATCTCTGAAAGATTAAAACATCTTATTGCTCAAAAAGACAAAAGTAATGGAGAGAGAAATTCTTACGATATCGACAGCAAAATACCATGGTTACCACGAATTATTGAAACATTGAAAAATGCTCAAGCAAAATTAAACGACCCTGTAACCGGTAATTTTGCTTACGTCAGGTCATACACGGATGGTAAAATTCACACTGTTCTGGTTTCTCAATCAGGAGCTATTCAAGAGCATGAAACTTTTGATCATGGTCTGATCACTCAATTTGCAGAACGCTTTGCGGGACGGAGAAACGCGTTTGAAGTAGTTTGGGAAAGAAACGCGAGTAAGCAGAAATCTTCTCTGCAGACTGCGTCGCAAATGGAGTCTCTGGAGAAGTTTCCTCTTCCATTGCGGCAAGGTAAATATACACTCGACTCACAAAAAGTCAAGTCGGAGTTTGAAAAAAATTCACAAAATTCGGAAAATGCAAGCGGGGATTTGCCGGACAAGTCGGACGGGTCGGACGAACTGCGCTTTTCTATTGCGGACTATTCTCTGGATGAGCAGAGCGATATCATCGATATCCTTACTCCGTATATCGGTACGGTCGTGGATAAAACTCCGGCAGAGATCGCTGCTTTTTACGGACAAGTTGCTTACAAGGTAATTTATCCGTTTTTGTCCGTTGCCGTCCGTATCGGTCCGTCATATCAAAACAGAATGATTTAATTGTAACTCCTTTTCCGACATCTTGTTATATAGAATGGCACCGGTTTGTAATTCAGATAAAGTCATCCCGTGGGCAGATGGTTATATCTGCTGCAGCTGCGGCTGCGAGTTCGGTGAAATCGTAAACGAAGAAACTAAAGAGGAAGATAATTGAGATAATTGAAAAGAGAATCTGTAAAAGGTTCTCTTTTTTTGCTTGTTTTTAAACGATTATGGTGTACTTTATAAAAGAAATAAGGAGATACGCCAAAATGTCTTTAAAATACCCTACAACTTCCAAAACTCTGTTGGATAAAATCGCCTCGGGTGATGAGATTTCCTGGGATGAGTTTTATCTGAAGTATGCCCCCATTGTAAAAGCTCTTGCCAAATTCAAAGGCCTGGATGCCAATGCCGCGGATGATGTCTGTCAACAGGTTATGCTGCAGTTTTTCAAGCAGAGCAAAACTTTTAAGTTTGACCCCAATATTGCCAGGTTCAGAACCTATTTCGGCAGGATCGTCAACAGTAAGATATGCAGTTACTTCCGCAAAGCCCAGGAGACTCCGGCAGATGATCTGGAATGGATCCCCATTGATGAGGAAACCGAAAAACTCTTTATGAACGAATGGCGCAAAGCTGTGCTTAAAGAAGCTGAACAGGAGTTGAAACAACGGGTTGCACCTGAAACTTTTCAGGCTTATGAATTATACGCTGTTCAGAACCGTCCTGTAAAGAAAGTGGCTGAATATCTGGATTGTACTGAAAATCAGGTCTATCAGGCAAAGAAACGCTGTTTTGCCATGATGCGTGAAATTCTGCTGGCTATGAATGAACAGGACCCCGAACTGCAGCTGGAGCTCTCAAAATATGACTTGTAATGTCGGTGATACCATTTGCAACTGTACGCTTTTGCAGAAATGCGGCGATGGCGCTTACGGTGAAGTCTGGCTGGCAGAGGATGCTATCGGTGCCAATGTTGCATTGAAAATCATCAAAAATGGCGGCAGGTATTCAGAGCGCGAACTTGCAGGACTTAAAAATTACAAAGACTGCAACCACCCCAATCTGCTGAAGATCCGTTATGTGGAAATTACCGATGAGCAAATCATCTGCATTATGGATGCCGCTGATGACCTCAATCACGGTAACGGCGAATATAAGCCGGACACCCTTGCCAACCGTTTGAGAAAATACGGCAGGCTGGACGGTAAAGAGATCACAGATATGCTCGACGGTTTGCTTTCTGGTCTTGAAGAACTCCACAAACACGGACTGGTTCACCGCGACATAAAACCTGATAATATCCTGTGGGTGAACGGCAGAGCAACACTTGCCGATGTTGGATTGATCGCTT
>JAZSGR010000043.1:0-9950 GCA_045532825.1 Victivallaceae bacterium
TTTATCCTTATTCAGATATGTTTTTCTCAATTAAAATATATCACACAGCATGTTTTTTTCAAGCTCAAGAAACGGTTCTGTCTGCGATCGGTGGATGCAGCGTGGAGCAAGGTCGAGTTTTGCGCCGAGTACGGTGCGGGATCCGTCTTCGCCCTGCGGGACTACGCCGTGACAAGGTGTTCCGCGAAATCCCATGGATGCGCCACCGCAGTTTGAACAACTTTCACAAAAAATGGGACAATAACAATAAAAAACGCAAATACTAAAACAGAAAGGTCATATCATGACAGAAACTCTTGCAGAACACATCGCCTATTTCGCCCAGTTCGCCCATGTCTGGGGCTTGCTGATAATCTTTATTTTCATGACGATCGAAAGTTCCTTCATCCCGTTCCCCAGTGAAGTGGTGATGATCCCTGCCGGCTTTCTTGCCGCGCGCGGCGAGATGCTCACCGGAAATCTCTGGACCGATTGTCTGCTTGCCATCATTGTCGGCACCGCCGGTTCCCTTGCCGGAGCATATGTCAACTATTATCTTTCCCTGTATCTCGGACGCTCATTTCTGCACAGGTACGGCAAATACTTTTTCCTCAAAGAGGAGACCATACTGCGTGCGGAAGAGGTGTTCAGGGAATACGGAGCGGCGGCGACCTTTGTCTGCCGTCTGCTGCCGGGTATCCGTCAGCTGATCTCGATACCTGCCGGACTTGCAAAGATGAAACTTGGCAGTTTCACGCTCTTCACCGGTCTGGGAGCCGGTATCTGGGTGGTCATTCTCACCGCTATCGGTGCGTGGCTGGGACATCTTTCAGGAGACATGGATTATCCCACGCTCATCAACCGGGGGAAACAGCTTATTTCCGATCATTACGGATGGATAATCGCGGCGGTGGCGGTCTTTGGAGTTATTTATGTATTCATCCATAAGCGGGTGATGAAACTCTCCGGCAATGCTGCGGAAGAGGTGCAGGACTGAAAATGTACGCAAAAACAATACGTGCCGCTTTCATAAGCTCCATGCCGGTGCTGATGGGATACCTGACCATGGGCATGGCATTCGGGATACTGCTCTCCACACAGGTGCCGGGGGCAAACGGTTTTACCGCCGCAGTGATGAGCATATTCACCATTTCCGGCAGCATGCAGTTTGCCGCAGTGGATATGCTCCGGTGCGGAGAGTCCTATTCACTGATACTCACTGCGCTGCTGGCCTTTATGATAAATATCCGTTACGCCGTTTACGGTCTGCCTTTTCTGCGGGTGTTCCGTCCCTATCCGCTGCCGCTGCGGTGGTATCTTATCGGCACTCTCACTGATGAGACCTATGCCATTGAGACCCAGGATCACCGTCACGGCAGAGAAAAGCAGATATATCTTTTCTGTGTGGCATTTTTCGATCACATGTACTGGATAGCAGGCTCGGTGACCGGAGCCGTACTGGGCAATATGATCCCCTTTGACACCGCCGGAATAGATTTTGCCATGGTGGCACTTTTTATCGTGGTGCTGGTGGATCTCTGCCGGGAAAAAGCCAATCACATCCCGGCGTTGACCGGAGCTGCGGTGACTGCAATGATCCTGCTGCTGTTCCTGCAGATATGTCCGGGCCACATGAATAAGATCCTGCTGCCGGCGATGATACTGGTCATCATCCTGCTGCTTGCATTCAGAAAGCCGCTGTCGGGAAGTATGGAGGGCGCAAAATGAATACTCATCAATGGCTGATGATCGCAGTTATGGCGGCGGTAGTCATCTTTCTGCGCGCGTTTCCGTTCATACTGCTCTCGGGGACCAGACGTCCGCCGGAACTGCTGTTCTATCTCGGAAAAGTGCTGACAGCGGCGGCGATCGCGATGCTGGTGGTTTACAGTATGTTCGGAGTATTGAATTACAATATTTCCGGCTGGCAACGGCTTCCGGTCGGACTGCTTGCGGGAGCGGTGACAGCTCTGCTGCAGTTCTTTTTCAAAAATCCGCTGCTCTCGATCATCGCCGGAACTGCGGTATATATGCTGATAAAATAAATCCGTTACGGACAATAAAAAACAAATCAATCGAAAGTTCAAAAAAATGAAATCTGCAACGTACGTCCTTGCCTGTTCAGAACTTGAAAAATATGGTATTTCAGCAGAACTGCGGCTGAATGAAGAACTGCCTTCCTTTGAAATATCCGCAACCGGCGGCAAAGCAGTGATCTCGGCTCCGGATGAACTGGAACTGCTCTACGGGGTCTATGATTTTGCCGAACGTTTCGGCGGCTGGAGCTTTTTTGAAGTCGGACGTGACCGTTTCGATGCATCACGCAAAGTAACTGATCTTCCAGACGGAATTCTGGTGAAAGCAACTGTACCTCTGATCAAAAGACGCGGTTTCATCCAGGAATTTCCGTTCGATGATGAAACCGGACAGCTTTTTGACTGGATGGCTAAAAACAAACTCAATTATCTGCTGGTCTGGATGAAGTATTACGATCACCTTTCAGATACATTGAAAGAGTTTGCCCGCTGCCGCGGAATTGAAATAGAAAGCGGTCATCACAACTTCGATTACTGGATACCCGGCACTGTTTACGGCAAAACCCATCCGCATTTTTTTGCAGAGATCGACGGCAAACGCATCAATCCGTCAGGAGCGGGCGAACTGCTGCTCAGCGAACAGCTCTGCACGACAAATCCGGAACTGCGTGCGGAGATCATACGCCGCATGGTGGAGTACTGCGATGCCCATCCGGAAGTGAAAACCATTTCTCTTATTCCCAATGACGGCTTCGGCTGGTGCGAGTGCGGGAACTGCTCAAAATTCTACGACAAAGACCGGAAGGGTGATTTTTACAGTGTATCGCAGCACGTTTACCGCGCCAATGAAATTTATCACGACATGCTCCGGGATATCAACCGGCAGCTGAATGCGCTGCGGCCGGATATCAAACTTACTTTCTGCGCCTATGCCAATTACTGTTCTCCTTCTGAAAATTTCGCTCTGACACCGGGACTTGCGGTACACATGGCTACGTATTGGCGGTGCATCAATCATGCACTGGATGATCCTGAATGCCGGATAAATGCAAATTACCTGCGGGACATCCGCAACTGGTGTTCAGTCAAAAAAGGCGGAGAAGTCAATATTTATGAGTATTTCATGGGGATCAACTTCTATCTCTCTCTGCCGATGATCCACTGGGAAAAGATGTTCCGCGAATTCAAATGGTATCATGAAAACAATGTGGATGGCGTACTCACCCAGTTCCATATCTCACACTGGACAGTCTACGGCATGAATTACCGGCTGATGGCAAAAGCAGGACGCGGAGAAGATCCAGAATACTCCATCCGCACCATGCTTGCCGATATTTTCGGTGAGGATGCCGGTGAAGCAGAAAAGTTCTACCGCACGATAGAAAAGATGATGCACGATATGGGCAAGTGCCATATCCCCTATCCCCGCAGTATACTGCGCCGGACAACAGCGGCTTCTTTTGAACAAATACTTGAACTTGCCCGCGCTCTTGCAGCAAAAGCTCCGCAGGATAACTTCCGCCGGGAGCTGGTCATCTGGTGTGAATACCTCCTCCGTTTCAAGCTGCTTGCAGATAAACTTTTTGCACAGAAAGCGACCATTGAGGAGGTCGATGACTTCGTGGCATGGATCCACAGCCACAGCGGCACAAGAGTATTTGTCCACAAAAAATTCGACACCTATTTCTCAAGAGTCAAACAGGTGATCGAAGCAGGAAAGCCGTGGATACACTTCGATCTTGACTGGGAAGACAAATACGTTCTGGCACACGACAGTTTTCTGAATGAATAACTACGGTCAATCCGCGGCAAAAACTGCAATACTCTGCACGATGCGTTCTGCGGAGAACTCCTCTCCGCGGAAACGCAGCAGCCGCACCCAGTCTTTTTCAAGAGACACAGTAATGATTTCCGCTTTTTGACAGAGCATGCGGAAATAAGAGTCATCCTGCGGAGAAAGTGCTTTGACAGTGAGAAAATAATCGCAGTCGATATCCAGAATAAATCTGCCGTATTTTTCAATATCTCCGAAACAGCGGTAAAGATAATCGCTTTCAAGCACCGAGTCAGCCAGCGGACGCAGACGTTCAGGTTCACGGAAAAGATCGTTTTCCTCTCCCCAGCGCGGATCCATGCAGATATGCAGAGCCCCGTTTGCCGGAGCAGTGGCATTGGTGTGTGAAGCAATGAATGCCTCTTTGATCAGACCGCTGCGCACGGCCCAGTCAAAGTGTTCATCATGTTTGAGTTCAGCAACGGCACGTTCCACACATTCTTCACTGCGCCATGCGCCTTCCGGAACAACGATACTCTCATTGCGGAACGCCTGCACCACATCAGTATGGTGATCCAGAGTAAGCACAGACGGCATGAAATCATGCTCTCTGCGCCATGCCGCCCAGAAGCGCAGCACCTCATGATGCAGATCAGTTACAGAAAAATCTTTTTTCATACCAGAACACCGTCAACCAGTTCGACGGTTTTATCTGCGCGGGCAGCAAGTTCACGGTTGTGTGAGATCATCAGGATCGTAAGTTCAGGTTTCTCTTTACGCAGCTCTTCAAGCAGCGAAATGACCTCTTCACCGGTTTTTGAGTCAAGATTTCCGGTGGGTTCATCGGCAAGCAGCAGATCCGGATCATTGACCAGAGCCCGCGCGATCGCCGCACGCTGCTGTTCGCCGCCGGAGAGTTCATTGGGACGGTGTTTCAAACGTTCTGCAAGTCCGACGGCACAAAGCAGCTCTTTGGCTTTTTCCTTCGCCGCAGATGCGGATCTTCCGCCGAGTCTGGCAGCGATGGCGACGTTTTCAAGTATGGAAAACTCCGGAAGCAGCTGATAGTTCTGGAATACGAAACCGATCCGTTTCGCCCGGAACTTTGCGGCGGCACGGCGGCTGAATTTACTCACATCCTCACCGGCGATACGGATAGTTCCGGCATCGGGTCTTTCCAGAGTTCCGATCAGATTGAGCAACGTGGTCTTGCCGCTTCCTGAAGCTCCGAAAACACAGCACCATTCACCGGCAGCAAGCTCAAGATCAACTCCGCGCAGAACCTCAAGGGAGCGTTTTCCAACCATGTAAGTGCGTTTTACACCGGAGATCTCAAGCATTTTTTTTACATCATTATCCATCATTCGTACCTCAAAGCCCGGACCGGATCAAGATAAGCGGCACGCAATGCCGGGAGCAATGCGCCGAAAGTGCAGAGTATGATACTTGCGGAAACGATGAATATCACATCACCGGCAACGATATGTGCAGGCAGTTCATTGAAGTAGTAAAACTCTTTGGGGAAAAGTTCCATGTGAGTCCACTTGGAGACCAGATGCAGGATGTCATTACGGAAAAATATCACCAGCCATCCGGCGCAGGTTCCGACACCGCTGCCGATCACACCGATGAGAAATCCCTGGGCGATGAATACTCTTGTCACCATGGCATCCGATGCTCCGAGAGCCTTGAGCAGACCGATTTCGCGGGTCTTCTGGTAAACCGAGGTGATAAGGGTGTTGGCGATACTGAATGCGGCGACCAGAACGATGAATATAAGCAGAAAGAACATCATTCTTTTTTCCACCGCCAGCACTCCGAGCAAACGCTGATTGCTTTCCTCCCAGGTGGTGACATCATATCCGAACGGCAGCTGTTTTTTGATTTTTTCTATGAGTTCTTTCTGGTTGAAAGCATCCGGTCCCCAACCGAAAACGGCGGTGGCGGCGCCCCACGGCAGCTCCACAAGTTCTGCGGCATCATCAAGTCCGGCAAACAGTATCACGCGGTCGAAATCGTATTTTCCCATGGAGTAGATGCCTGATACGGTGAACTCCGTGGGCAGATAGGCACTGCCTTTCTGATTGATCGCAACGCCGCCCTCCGGCTTGAATTCCACCAGATCGGTAAGTTTCTGTGCAGAGTGGAACAATATTTTATCGCCGACGCCGACATTCCAGCGGTTTGCCATATCGCTGCTGATGATGACATGACGGCGGTCAAGACAGACTTTTCCGGAAACAAGTTTGCTTTCAAGCTCCAGGTGACCTGCAAGATCTCCGGCGGAGACACCGAACATCACCGCTTTGGTATCCAGCCGGTTTTTGCCGTACTGCACCAGGATCGACGACTGTATCACCGGAGCAGCTTTTCCCCCGGCGCGTTTCACCGCATCGACTATCCATTGCGGATCATTGACCGCATACCTCCGGTGGCGGATCTGGAAATGCGCCTGGGTCTCCACCAGTTTGTTTTTCATAAGATCGGTAAAACCGGTCATCACTGCCAGCACCACCATAAGGACGGTGACGCCCAGCATCACGCCGATGATACTGGTCACGGTGATGAGCGACACTGCGCTGCGGCGCGGAACCAGATATCTTCCGGCAAGAAACAATTCAGTCAACATCAAAAATATTCCTTATAAAATCTGACTGCAACTTCATACAACGGATAAATATAGCTCCACTTTCACCATTTCTCAAATTCAATTACGTTTTTTTCTTGAACCTTATCGAAAATGGTATTACATTAATGCTGTAATGATCATATTTAAACAGGAGCAAAAAAGATGTTGAACTTTATCAGAGTTGCCGCAGCGGTACCGCGCCTTGAAGTTGCCGATCCGGCATTCAATACAAATGAGATCATAAAACTTTACCGTCAGGCGGCGGAAAAGCAAAGTGCGGCAGTGGTATTTCCGGAGCTTTCCATTACCGGATACAGCTGCGGTGATCTTTTTGAACATCCCCGTCTGCTCGATGCGGCGAAAGAGGCTTTGAAAAAACTTGTTTCAGCCACCTGCGGATGCAGCAGCATTCTCATCGCAGGACTTCCCTGGCTGGACGGAGCAAAACTTTACAATACCGCAGCGGTGTGTCAAAATGGAAAACTGCTGGGTATCGCAGTAAAAAAATATCTTCCGGAGTTCAGGAACAACTTTGAAAAACGCATTTTTTCTCCGGCGGAAAGCGGAAAAGAAAAAACGGTGGACTTTGACGGACAGCAAGTTTTATTTGCCGCAGATCCGGTATTTGAAACGCCGGAGTTCAGTTTCGGGATCGAATTCGGCAGCGGACTCGGTTCGGCAGCTTCCGATGCCGCAATGCTTGCAAATTCCGGAGCGCAGGTGATCTTCACATTGGGTTCCTCACCGGAAACGGCAGCTTCCGCCCGCCGCCGCAGGGAGATGGTGAAATATGAGAGTACCCGGCTGGTTGCCGGATACGTTTACAGCGGTTCCGGAGTGTTTGAATCCAGCGGTGAACAGCTGTGTTCCGGCCATGCGGTTATCGCCGTAAACGGGGAACTCAAGGCGGAAAGTGAACGTTTTTCGCGCAAGTCTGAATTGATCTTTGCCGACCTCAATCCGTCATGGCTTGACATCAGCCGCAGATCGTGGAGCAATTTCAACGATGCGCGCTATCCGGATGCGGTACGGATCAAAGGAGAAAAAGTTCCAGTTTCTCCTGATCTTGGATTTGCGCAGATCGACTCCAATCCGTTCATACCGCATGAAGAAGAGCAGCTCAAAGAACACTGCCGTGAAATTTTCAATATCCAGACGGCTGCGCTTGCCAAGCGTTTTGAAGCCTGTCACGCCAAACGGATGATAATCGGACTCTCCGGCGGACTTGACTCCACTCTCGCGCTTCTGGTTGCGGTAAAGTGCTGTGATCTGCTGTCTTTGCCGCGCGAAACGGTGTATGCGGTAACCATGCCCGGCTTCGGGACCTCCGGAAGGACCAGGGGCAATGCGGAGATACTGGCGGAGAGTTCCGGAGTGTTCCTGCGTACGATCCCGATCAACGATGCAGTGGAGCAGCATTTCAGGGATATCGGTCATGATCCGGAGAGCCGAAACGTGGTCTATGAAAACAGTCAGGCGCGCGAACGCACACAGATACTCATGGATATCGCCAATGAAGAGAACGGCATCGTGATCGGCACCGGAGATCTTTCGGAGATCGCGCTGGGTTGGAGTACATTCAATGGAGATCACATGTCGATGTACTGTGTCAACTGTGATGTTCCCAAGACATTGATGCGCAGCATGGTGGAGTTTGCGGCAACGGAGTCATCTGCTGAGCTTGCGGCGGCGTTGCGTGACATCTGTGCGACGCCGGTCTCTCCGGAGCTGCTGCCGGGGGCGCAGCACACGGAAAACATCATCGGCAGTTACGAGCTGCACGATTTCTTTTTATGGTATTTTCTCCGTTATGCGGAAACGCCGGAAAACCTGCTTGAGCTGGCGGATGCGGCATTTGCCGGAAAGTTCAGCAGGGAAGAGATAAGCCGTACGCTTGAGATCTTCATGCGCAGATTTTTCACCCAGCAGTTCAAGCGCAATGCGGCGCCGGAGGGACCGGCAGTGAACGAAGTATCACTGGGCGGGAAGAGTGCGTGGCGTATGCCGTCGGATGCCGCGCTCTCCCTCTGGCAATAAAAGAATAGTTATTGTCCCATTTTTTTGTGAAAGTTGTTCAAACTGCGGTGGCGCATCCATGGGATTTCGCGGAACACCTTGTCACGGCGTAGTCCCGCAGGGCGAAGACGGATCCCTCACCGTACTCGGCGCAAAACTCGACCTTGCTCCACGCTGCATCCACCGATCGCAGACAGAACCGTGTCTTGAGCTTGAAAAAAACATGCTGTGTGATATATTTTAATTGAGAAAAACATATCTGAATAAGGATAAAATATAAATTTTTTACAAAATTTCGGACATTATCAAAAAATAAAAAGCCGCCGGGCTTGTCGAGCCATAGCAAAAGCGGCGGCTGATGCAGCGTAACTGCCCGCATATTATCCGGCTTATTGCCAGACAGGCAAAGCAGCGTAGGAACGCTTGTCAGGTCTGATGACCCGGCAGTGCAGTGCGCCGCGCTTATTTTTATCAAACACGTCATATTTTAGGGTTTTTAATGGTAAAAGTTTCAAAATACAAAACTTCTTTGATTTTTTTTTGAAAATTTTGATGCCGCTCTTGCAGATGTTCTGATTTTTTGCTATAATTAGCTTCAGTCAGTGATGGATATTCTGTATTTTCAAGTTGTTATACAGAGACATCAAGTAAAAAAATATCGAAAGGATAAAAAAATGAAGAAAAGTCGTGGATTCACTCTTATCGAGCTCCTCGTCGTCATCGCGATCATCGCGATCCTGGCCGGTATGCTTCTGCCCGCTCTGCAGCAGGCCCGTGAGCGCGCCCGCCGCATCAACTGCGCCAGCAACCTGAAACAGATCGGCACCTCCCTGAAGCTCTACTCCAGCAGCTTCAATGACAAGCTCCCCGGTCTTCCTGCCCGTCAGGGTGGCTCTACCACCGCTATCACCGATCTCGGATGGGGTGGTCTTGAAGTTCTCCGTTCCAATGACTTCCTGACCGATTACAGCGTCTACGTCTGCCCCAGCAGCACCGTTTCCGCCGCTACCGGCACTGATCCTCTGAGCAAGACCACCGTCAGCTATGCTTTCTGCGTCAACATGATCGAAGGCGACAGCCAGATCTACGGCCGTGCCGATTCCGCTATCGCTGCTGACCTTGACACCGCTGGTGCCACCACATATGCCAACAACGGCAACAACGCCAACCACACCAGCTTTGGTAACATCCTGTATCAGGGCGGTCACGTCACCGGTCACACCGGAGCCACCTGGTGGAGCTATGATACCATGGGTGGTGCTGCTGTTTACCCGAACACAGCTATTACCACCAAGTAATTCTCTTTCTTGAGAATATAGCTTAAGGCTCAAAAGGCTGTTGCGGAACGCAAGTTTTGCAGCAGTCTTTTTCTTTTGTATGCGCGGCACGCGCATTGACTCGTCGGTGAAAGTCCGATACAGACCTTGTCAGTAGGAACTGTTAGCGAAAGCCAAGGGTGTCCATTGTGAGGTGGAATCTGAAAGAAGGCAATAGCAAAATCCCGGTCTGACGAACA